>DASWLD010000082.1:0-2121 GCA_036396275.1 Burkholderiales bacterium | reverse complement strand
ATCACCGCGGCGGTGCCGAAGAGTTGCGGCACGACAAGTTCCGTGACGCCGGGCGCGTTGTCCATGGCGAGCAGTTGCGCTCGATAGACGTGCAGCTCCTCGACCCGAGCGAGAAATAGCAGCGCCAAAATCACCTGGATCACCGCGAGCACCGCCCACGCAAGCGGCGAGAGAAATAGCGTTCGCAGTTCGCGCAGCGCGATCGTGAGAATCACGCCGCCGTCTCCGCCGCCGGTTCGCGGGTCGTCAGCTCGACGAAAATCTGTTCGAGCGAGGCGCGTTCGGGACCGATTTCGCGCAAGCCCCAACCGCGCTCCACCGAAAGCCGCACCAACTGTTCCGCCGGATCCTGCGCCGGTTCGTGCGTGATTCGCCAGCGGCCATCTTCGAGGCGGCTGACTTCGCGCACGCCGGGCACTTGTTCCAGCTCGGCGGGATTCGGCGCGTTGCGCAACGACACGATTAGCGCCGCCGACTTGAGGTGTCGCGCAAGGCCGTCGATCGTGTCGCTCATGACGAGATCGCCCTTGTTGATGATCTGCACGCGGTCGCAGGTGGCCTGCACTTCGGGCAGGATGTGCGTCGACAGAATCACGCCGTGTTCCTTGCCAAGCTCGCGAATGAGCGCGCGGATCTCGCGGATCTGGATCGGATCGAGGCCGATCGTGGGTTCATCGAGGATCACGAGCGGCGGCAGGTGAATGATGGCTTGCGCGATCCCGACGCGTTGTTGATAACCCTTCGAGAGGTTGCCGATCAATCGGCGCGAAACGTCGGTAAGGCCGCACTTTGCTTTCGCCGCCTCGCGCGCCTCGCGGCGCTTGCCGCGCGGGAGCCGGTTGAGGGCGGCGCAATAGTCGAGATATTCATCGACCGTCAGATCGCGGTACACCGGCGGTTGCTCCGGCAGATAGCCGAGCGCCGCTTTCGCCGGTTTCGGATCGGCCTGCAGATCGTGCCCGGCAATGCGCACGCTGCCGGAGGTCGGCGCGAGGTTCCCCGACAGAATCTGCATGGTGGTGGTCTTACCGGCGCCGTTCGGTCCGAGAAATCCCAGGATTTCGCCTTGGCGAACGGTGAAGCTCACGTCGTTCACCGCGCGCAGCCCGCCGTAATAGCGCGAGAGATGGCTAACTTCCGCCAGTACGTTTCCAGTCGACACGCGGATTTCGACAGCGATACAGAGGGTTATATCCGGGCGCCTTTTTACGGTGTGGCGGCGGGTGTTGTCAATCCCGCGGAATCGAACGCCCGGCGCTCGGGGTTTGGCATGGAATGTGCCTCTCTTTCCGCCGGGAGGACCGATAATGCGCACAACACAATATTTTGTCGGTGCGCTGCTGGCTATCGGAATCAGCAGCAGCAGCGGGGAATCGTCCAATCCGGCGCTGATCACCGCCGAACTACCGACGGACATTTTGCGCGACTGTGCCACCGATAGCGCGCCCTGCGGCGAAAACAATTTCAACATCAGTTGGATCGCGCGCTTGCCGCACGGCCACCTGTTCTTTGTGAAGCGCGCGCGTTGTGACGGCGAAGGCTGCGACAGTTGGCTCGTCGCCAAGAATGAACGGGGTGCCACCGAGGTCATGCTGTCGGTTGCCGGTGACGTGCGGATCGAGCAAGGCGCCGGAAAGTATCCGATCGTGCGCACGCGCGCGGAACTGTCGGACAGCTATACCAGCTACGCGCGCTACGACTGGACCGACGGCCACTACACACGCACCGAGACGCGGCTGATGCATCGTATCGACGGCGTCGAGTGCGCCGGCGAGGACGATTGCGACGCCGCTGCGAAACGCGCGCTGCGGAATCGGCAGCCGGGCCGCGCGGTTCGCATCTGGCAGCAAGTGCACGGTGTGAGTTGGATTTAGTTTGCCCCGTCGCGCTTCGGTCGCCGGTGCCAAACTTGCGCTGAGGCGCTGACGACCTCCTCGATCGCGGCTCCTGCCGCCGATAAAGACCGGCCACCGCGGTGTCGCCAATCGAAGGGATCCTGGTTTTTCATCGCCGCCGCGATCGGCGATAATCCGTCTTATTCTCGATAACGCGAATCGCCCCTCGGAATGACCGCCAAAAATCATCGCGTCCGGATCGAACCGAGCGGTCGCGAGTTCACCG
>DASWLD010000081.1:0-20228 GCA_036396275.1 Burkholderiales bacterium | reverse complement strand
CGACGGCGCTCCCGGTCTTCAACTCGATGACCCAATCGTGCAGCGGACACGCGACGCGCGTGCCGAACACGATCCCTTGCGACAACGGACCGCCGCGGTGCGGACAGCGATCGGTGAGCGCGAAAACCTCGTCGGCGGCCGTGCGGAAGACCGCGATGTTCTCGCCGTGTATGCGCACGACCCGCGCCCCAAGCGGTGGAATATCCTCAACCCGCCCGACGCGGATCCAGGCTTCGTCCGGCATTTGATCTTTCTTGATGTGCAAAGCGGTCATGACGCAAGGGAAATCGGCGCGAATTCGTCGTGCTCGCATCCGGCCGCGCGCTCTGCCCACGGATCGACTTGCGCGACACGCTGCGACTCGGCGAAACGCGCCGCCAATGCCCGCCGGCCGTTTTCGTCCTCGACGATGCGCCCCTTCACGTATTCGAGACCGACACGTTCGAGCCACGGCGCGGTGCGCTCGAGATAGCGCGCCTCTTCGCGATAGAGCTGCATGTATGCGGCGCAATACTCAAGCACTTCCTCCATCGTACTTACTTTGCACAAGAGATCCGTCACGCGAACTTTAACGCCGCCGTTGCCGCCCACGTGCAGCTCCCACCCCGACTCGACCGCCACCACGCCGAAGTCCTTGATCGTCGCTTCGGCGCAATTGCGCGGACAGCCGGAAACGGCCATCTTCACTTTGTGCGGGGTCCACGCGCCCCACGTCATCTTTTCGATCTTGATTCCCATCGCGGTCGAGTCCTGGGTGCCGAAGCGACACCATTCGGATCCGACGCAAGTCTTCACCGTCCGCAGCGCCTTGCCGTACGCGTGGCCGGAAACGAGCCCGGCTTTGCCAAGATCGCGCCACACCTTCGGCAAGTCCTCTTTCTTCACGCCCAGCAGGTCGATGCGCTGGCCGCCGGTGAATTTCACCGTCGGCACGTCGTAGCGCTCCGCGACCTCGGCGATGGCGCGCAGCTCCGAGGGCGTCGTCACGCCGCCCCATATTCGCGGGACCACCGAGTAGGTACCGTCCTTCTGAATGTTCGCGTGGGCGCGCTCGTTGATGAACCGCGAGCGGCCGTCGTCCACGTACTCCGCCGGCCACGCGCACACCAGATAATAATTGAGCGCGGGGCGGCATTTCTGGCAACCGTCCGGCGTCTTCCATTCCAGAAAATCCGTCACCGCGCGCATGCTCTTCAACGCATTTGCGCGAATTGCCTGGCGCACTTCGTCGTGGGTGAAATCGGTGCACGGGCACATCGGCTTCTTTTTCTGCGTCGGCGACGCATCGCCGACGGTCGATGCCAGGATTTGCTCGACCAGCCCCGTGCACGACCCGCACGAACTCGACGCCTTGGTGTGCGCGCGTACCTCTTCGAGCGTGAATAAACCTTTCTCGACGATCGCCTGCACGATCGTCCCCTTGCAAACGCCGTTGCAGCCGCATATCTCGGCGTCGCTCGGCATCGACGCCACCTTATTCGCCGGTCCATGCCCCGAATCGCCGACGTGCGCCTGTCCGAACAAAAGATGCTCGCGCAGCGTGGTGACGTCGGTTCCGTCGCGCAGCAACTGGAAGTACCACGGACCGTCCACCGTATCGCCGATCAGGACACTCCCGCAAACGCGGTTGTCGCGCAGCACGACCTTCTTATAGACGCCGCGCGCCGCGTCCTGGAACACCAGCGATTCGCTGTCGGCGTCGCCCTGAAAATCGCCGGCCGAGTACACCTCGATACCGGTCACCTTGAGCTTGGTCGCCGTGAGCGAACCTTCGTAGCGCGCGGATCCGGCGCGCGCGAGATGATTGGCGCAGACCTTCGCTTGTTCGAACAGCGGCGCGACCAAGCCGTAGGTGGCGCCGCGATGCTCGACGCACTCGCCGACCGCATAAATCGCCGGGTCGAACGTTTGCATCGTGTCGTTCACGACGACGCCGCGCTGACAATACAATCCCGCCGCCTTCGCGACTTCGACGTTCGGCCGAATGCCGACCGACATCACGACGAGATCCGCCGGCACTTCGAGCCCGTTCTTGAATCGTACGGCGCGGACACGATCGTCGCCGACAACCGCCTCGGTTTGATGTTCGAGCAGAAAACGCAGGCCGCGATTTTCAAGTTCCCGCTGAAGCAGACCGGCCGCCGGCGCATCCAGCTGACGTTCCATGAGGGTCGCGAGTAGATGCACCACTGTCACGTTCATGCCGCGCTTGGCGAGCCCGTTCGCCGCTTCGAGTCCGAGCAACCCGCCGCCGACGACCACCGCATTGCCGCCGCCATCACCGGCCGCCGCCAGCATTCGGTTCACGTCCTCGATGTCGCGAAAGGTAACGACACCGGGTAATTCCTTGCCGGGCAGCGGCAACATGATCGGCGACGAACCGGTGGCGAGCAGCAATCGATCGTAACGTTCCGTCGTCCCGTCGGCGGCTTCGACGATTTTCTTGCGGCGATGAATCGCGGTGACCGCTTTACCCGCGTGCAGCCGGATGCCGTGCTTGGCGTACCAATCGACGCCGTTCAGCATGATGTCGTTCACCGTCTTCTCGCCGGCGAGCACCGGCGAGAGCAGAATGCGGTTGTAGTTTCCGTGCGGTTCGGAACCGAACACGACGACGTCGTACAAGTCGGGTACGCGGGCGAGCAACTCCTCCACGGTGCGGATTCCGGCCATGCCGTTGCCAACCACCACGAGCCGGGGGCGCGTCATTGTGGCCGACCTCTAAAATTTCCGATCGATTTCAAAATTCCTATCCTCCGATGCGCTACCTTCGTAAGGCACCTCTGAATAAGTCTGTCATTCCGGCGATCGCTCTCGCGCGTCCTGCGCTTCGCGGAATTCGCACATCCCGGTGCAGCAAAGCCGGAATCCAGGATTTAAGAACATCGGCCGTTTAGGCCGATTCTGGATGCCGGCTTTCGCCGGCGTGACGACGTTGGTACTTATTCAGATCTTCCCTACAGACAAACCTCCACTCAAAAGGCATCGGGACAAATTCCCTCTCCCTCCGGGAGAGGGCGAGGGTGAGGGCAGCCCGTTTCACGACTGATACGCCGTCCCTCACCCCTTCCCCTCTCCCCACCGGCATGGAGATTTTCACCGACTTCCCCTCTCCCTTCGGGAGAGGGCAAAGGGTGAGGGCCGGCGTTCCCTCATCCCCATCCCTTCTCCCGGAGGGAGAAGGGGGCGAGCCGAGCGCGTTGCGCGCGATCCTCTTCACTTGGGGAGAGGGGGTTCGGTGTGTTCTCGATGCGGAAAACCTTTCCATGAAACGCTAGCCGGCACATAGCAACCGCTGTGCCAATACCTCGCACGAGAAAATCCTTGAAATTCAGGAGAAAACGCGAATGTCCGATGGAGGGCTTTCGTGCGCTGAACCACTCGGGTGCAGAGCCGCTCGGCGATGCCTCATTTATGCGCATGGGCGCGCGCCGCGACGGCTACTCGCCCACTTGCAGCAATTGTCCCCGAATCCGCGCGCTGCGGTAGTACGCAAGGAAGATCAAGACGGCGGCGCCAATAAATACCACATTTAGGACGACGGCCTTGAGCATTAAATCGGCGCGAAATACATGATCGAAAAGCGCGGCGCGCATGCCGGCGAACACGTGGCTCGACGGCAGGAAGAATGCCACGTGCTGCAGCCACGAAGGGAGCACCTCGATGGGATAATAGACGCCGGTGATCGGCTGCACGATGAAAATCGCACCCCACGCGATGCTTTCCGCGCCCAAGCCGTGGCGCATGACGATGGCGGACATGACGAGCCCGATCGCCCAACCCATCACGATCAGGTTCACGAAGAACGCGATCAGGGCAAGGCCAAAATCGAAAATAGAGTAGTGAAACAGGGGTATCGCGATCAACGCGGCGCCGCCGACGCCGATCAGGGTCCGAATCAAACTCATCGTCAGCAGCGCCGCCACCAATTCGAGCGGCCGCAGCGGGCTTACGAACAATTGCCCCAGGTTGCGCGACCACATCTCTTCCAGAAAGACGATCGAGACGCCGAGTTGACCGCGAAACAAAACGTCCCACAGCAACACCGCCGAAATCAAAACGCCGGACGCCTGCGCGAGGTAGGAGCTGCGGCCGACCAGGAACGCGGTGATGAAACCCCAGAGAATCATCTGCACCGTCGGCCAGTACATCAGTTCGAACACGCGCGGCCACGAGCCGCGCAATAGATAGAGGTGGCGCAGCACCAGCGCGCCGATGCGACGCAGCGAACCCGATACGCCCGTTCCCGCGGTCTCGGTCATGTACCTGCCCGCTCGGCGCCCAACGCCAGGCTGCGCTCGCGCGCGATATCGATGAACACTTCCTCCATGTTGCGCCGGCCGTAGCGCGCGAGCAGTTCTTGCGGCGTTCCCTGATCGACCAGCCGGCCGGCGCGCAGCATCAGCACGTGCTGGCACATGCGTTCGACTTCGGTCATGTTGTGCGAGGCGAGCAGGACCGTGGCGCCGCTCGCGCCGGCATATTTCTGCAAGTAACCGCGCACCCAGTCGGCCGTGTCCGGATCGAGCGACGCGGTCGGTTCATCGAGCAGCAGCAGCTCCGGCTTGTTCAGAAGCGCCTTCGCCAGCGTGACGCGCGTTCTCTGACCGGAAGACAGTTGGCCGTACGACCGCTTGAGCAAGCCCCCGATGTCGAGCGCGTCCGCCAATTCGCGCAATCGGGCCGATACGTCGCGCACGCCGTACAAGAGGCCGTAGACGCGCAGGTTCTCCGCGACCGTGAGGCGCCGCGGCAAATCGACATAGGGCGAGGAGAAATTGATGCGCGGCAGCACGCGATAGCGGCTGCGAATCATGTCGATGCCGAAAATTTCAACCGCGCCCCGGCTCGGCAGGACAAGCCCGAGCAGCATCGCGATGGTGGTCGTCTTGCCGGCGCCGTTGCCGCCGAGCAGCGCCGAGGTCGCACCGCGGCGGACTTCGAAGCTCACGTCGTCGACGGCGACAACGCCGTCGAAGCGTTTGCCCAAGCGGCGAACGGAAATGGCGGATTCCGGCATGCGCGGCAGCGTAACTCAGCGCCGGCCGATTGTCAGGCAGTACCGCAACGATTGATGCTTCTTCGAGGTCGCAAAAAACGCCGAACCGGTCCCGCTACGTCGGCGGGCGGCGAGGTCGGCTCCGCGACTATGCGTGATGAATCAACTGCGCCCATTCGGCCAACGCGGCGGATACCGCGTCCGGCCGTTCGATGAAAGTGAAATGGCCGCATTCCGGTACGACGACAAACCGCGCACCTTTGATCCCTTCGGCCATTTCCCGCGCACCTTCGGGCGGCGTTATCTTGTCGTCGTCACCGACGAGAACCAGCGTCGGACAACGAACGCGCGCGAGATCGGGACGCGAATCGGCGCGTTGCATAATGGCCTCCTGGTGTCGGATGTAGAGTTGGACGCCCGTGTCATCCAACATGGCGTCGTAAATGCGCTTCAGGCCCGCATCCGTGGCGCGGCTCTTGTGAACGAGTAACGCGAATTGCTCGTCCATCGCTTCGCGGAAGCGACCTGCCCGCGCTTGCGCTATGCGTTGCCGACGAACCGTTGTCTGCGCCGGCGTTTCCGGGCGCGCCGACGTATCGACCAGTGCCAGCGCGGCGATGCGCTGCGGCGCTTGTCGATGCATTTCGAAGGCGATGTAGCCGCCCATGGAAAAACCGATGAGACCGAATCGCGGCGGAGCGCTCGAGAGCATCTGCCGCGCGATCGTTTCGATGCTGTCTCCCTGCTTGTGATCCGCGACCGTCACGGGTCCGAACCGCCAAAGCATCGGAATCTGCTCGGCGAAAACGCGCGCCGAGCAACCGAGCCCCGGCACCAGGACAAACGGCAGCGATTCGTCCGTCACGGCCGCTATCGTCGGTCACGCGGCCGACTCAAGCCGCTTCCAGACGCACCGGCCGCCCGTGCTCTTGTCGATTTCTTCGAGCCACGCGAGATGGGCCGCACATTCGGCCTCGGTCGCGACGATCACCGCTAACGGCGGCTTGTCGCGTATGCGCTTGAGCTCGCTCTCCCGGCCGGCCGCGCCGCTCGCCGCATGCGGGTCCTCGAACAGCCCGGCCTGGCCGCCGGTCATCGCCAGATAGACATCGGCGAGTATCTCGGCGTCGAGCAGCGCGCCGTGCACGGTGCGCTGGGAGTTGTCGACGCCGTAGCGACGGCAGAGCGCATCGAGATCGTTCTTCTGCCCCGGGTGCATACCGCGCGCAAGCGCCAACGAATCGATCACGGTGCAGAGCCGCTCGATGCGCAACTCCGTCGTTTCCGGATTTACCGGCGCGTCGTCCGGCCGCGCGCGCGCCAATTCATGATTGATGAAGCCAACGTCGAAAGCGGCGTTGTGAATAATCAACTCCGCGCCGCGCACGAACTCCAAAAAATCCTCGGCGATATCGCCAAAAACCGGCTTGTCGGCGAGGAACTCGTTGGTAATCCCGTGAATCTCTATCGCCGCGGCGTCGATCTCGCGGTCGGGTTTGACGTATTGATGGTAGGTGTTACCGCTGAATCGCCGGTCTACTAATTCCACGCAACCGATCTCGATAATGCGATGACCCGCGGTGGGTTCGAGGCCGGTGGTTTCGGTGTCGAGGACGATTTGGCGCATCTATCGAATCGCTCCGCGTGGGTTTGTCTTAATTAGAGCCGCATTGTACTTTGTTGCGTTTGTTTTTGTGCGCCTGTCGGCGCGTCGTCGATATAATAAATGCACTTGTGGGTGGCTGACCCACAAGTTAATTTCATACCTCGACCACGCGCCGATAGGCGCACAACAAACAGACAACAAATGAATCGCGCCTAACAGCGCGATCACGCCAACATTTCCTCAATCGCCCGATTCGCAAGCGAATCGGCGCGCTCATTCTCCTCGTGGCCGCTGTGGCCCTTGATCCATTGCCAATCGACCTGATGGCGTTCGATCGCGCGCTCCAAGCGTTCCCACAAATCCTGATTCTTCACCGGCTGCTTCGCCGCCGTTTTCCACCCGCGGCGTTTCCACTGCGGCAACCATTCGGTGATGCCCTTGCGCAAGTACTCGGAGTCGGTGGTAACGATCGCGCCGCAGGAGCGGTTGAGGGCTTCGAGCGCCTGGATCGCCGCCATCAACTCCATGCGATTGTTGGTGGTCGCGCGCTCGGCGCCGTACATTTCCTTTTCGCGATCGCCGTAGCGCAGGATCGCGCCCCAGCCGCCGGGGCCGGGATTACCGCGGCAGGCGCCGTCGGTAAAGATCCGAACCTTTTCAGGCATGGCGCCGCATGCGCCGGTGAATCCCTCGCGATACTTTGCCGAACACCGCCGGTTTCGGCGCCGCGCCGGCCAAACCGACCTTTTCGGTTTTCCACGCGACCGGCAGCGTCGTCATGCCGAATACGCGCTTCTTCGCGACGACTAAATACACGCCGGCCATCATCGGCCACCAGCGATCGCCGGTGTGCTCGAGAAAATGAAGCCGCTCCATCGCCGGCTCGCGCCTAAGCGGCGGGCGGTAGTACAGCATGTTGCCGCGCACGCATTCGAAGTCGAGCAGCGCCAGCCAGTCCTTGACGCGCGCGAGCCGAAAGAAATGCGCGCACCACGGCGCCGGACGCGGGGGCCGGGTCAGGAGGCGGCGCAATCCCCACAGACTCATCGGATTGAAGCCGAGAATCACCACGTGACCTTCGGGGCGCAGCACGCGACTTACTTCGCGCAGGACCGGATGGGGATCGTCGCTGAAGTCAAGCGTGTGCGGGAGCAAGGCGACATCGACGCTGCGTTCGGCGAACGGCAGCTCGTCGGCGGCGGCGCGCACGCACAGCCGCCGCGAACCGGTCAGCTGTCGCTCGACGGCACAGTTGGTTTGCCGCGACGCGTCGCCGGGTTCGACCACAATGCGGGTCGGCGCGACGCACGCATCGAGCATATCGAGCTTGGCGAGATGTCCGAGCTGCATGGCCACGGTGCCATAGAGCGACGGCAGCACCGTGCGCAAGCAATGCGCTTCGACCGCCTGGAGCGATCGGCCGAGCGGCGTGTCGAACCAGCCGCGGATGCGTGCGCGCGCCGCCGGCTCGAGAAAGTGGTTGACGTTGGGTGCCGAGCCTTTCAGACTTCGCGTCATGCCGTCTGTTTTACACGTCCGCGCTTTTCAGGACAACTACATCTGGCTGATTGCAAACGAGTCGCGCACCGAGATCGCCGCGGTCGATCCGGGCGACGCCGAGCCCGTGCTCCGATTCCTCGAGCGCGAGAAGATGACGCTCGCGGCGGTGCTGTGCACGCACCACCATCCCGACCACGTCGGCGGTGCCGCGAAGCTGCGGGAGCGCTACGGCGTGCCGGTGTACGGACCCGCGGCCGAGTCAATCGCGGCCGTGACGCACCCACTGCGCGAAGGCGACACGGTGCCGCTGCCGTCGCTCGGGTTCAACCTGAAAATCATGGAAATCCCCGGTCACACGCTCGGACACATCGCGCTCGTCGGCGACGAGCTGCTCTTTTGCGGTGACACGATGTTCTCGGCCGGCTGCGGACGGCTGTTCGAAGGCACGCCCGAACAGATGTTTCATTCGCTGTCGCGCCTGGCGGCTCTGCCCGAGACGACCGCGGTCTACTGCGGCCACGAGTACACGCTGTCGAATCTACGCTTCGCCCAGGCCGTCGAACCGGACAATGCCGACATTAAGACGTTCACCCGCGAGGTTGAGGCGCTGCGCACGGCGAACCAGCCGACCCTGCCCTCGAACATCGGCCGCGAGCGGCGCATTAACCCCTTCCTGCGCGCCGCGGTGCCGGCGGTCCAGGCGGCCGCGAAGAAACACGCGGGAAACGGCTTGGACGACGACGTGGCGGTATTCGCGGCGTTGCGTCGATGGAAAGACGGCTTTCGTGGATAGACCGACGAACCGCATTTGACGCTCGCCGGGGTGGTGCCTAGTATTCAGAAGCATGGAACCGACAAGAACTAAGAAGCGTCTTTTCACTCTTTCTCTCACGTTCGGCGCCGCGTTAATCTTCGGCGGCTGCGCGTCGGTTCCCGACGAACCGGCATCGGCGGCTTCCGCCGACCCGGCACGGAAAGTCGTTTCCGATGATAACCCGGGTATGCCGACCGCCAAGACCGCCGGTTCGGCGGACACGGCGGAAAGCACGCCGACCCCCGCCGCGGTGAACGAGGAATCGACGACGAGCGCAAGCGCGCAAGGCGATCGGATCGTGGATGATGAATCGGCTGCGTCCGCCCGCGCCGTGGAACCGGAAACTCTTGCAACGCAATCTATCTGGGCGCGCATCCGCGCGGGGCTGCGGCTGCCGCCGGTCGACGCCGAGCTGACCGCACAGCACGAACAGTGGTTCATCGAGAACGCCGAGTTTCGCGAAGCGCTGTTCGACCGCGCCAAGCTTTACCTTTATTACATCGTCGAAGAAGTCGACAAGCGCGGGATGCCGATGGAAGTCGCGCTACTGCCCGCCATCGAGAGCGCGTACAAGCCGTATGCGTACTCGCGGGCGCGCGCCAGCGGGCTGTGGCAGTTCATCCCTTCGACCGGACGTTTGTACGGCCTGAAGAAAAATTGGTGGTACGACGGCCGCCGCGACGTGGTGGCGTCGACGCGCGCGGCGCTCGACTACCTGCAAAAGCTGCAAAACGATTTCGACGGCGACTGGCAGCTTGCACTCGCCGCGTACAACGCCGGCGAAGGCCGCGTGATGCGCGCCATTGAATGGAATCGCCGCCGCCACCTGCCGACCGATTTCAAACACTTGCGGCAACTGAAGCGCGAGACCAAGCACTACGTTCCGAAACTGATGGCGATGGTGAACATCGTCACCGACCCGGCGCGCTTCGGCGTAACGCTCCCCGATATTCCGAACGAACCGTATTTCACGCGCGTCGAGGCCGGTTCCCAAGTCGATCTCGGCGTAGTCGCGCGCCTGACGGGAATGGAAGTCGACGATCTGCATTTCATCAATCCGGGCTATATCCGCCGCGCGACCGACCCGAACGGCCCGCATCACATCCTCGTACCGGTCGACATGAAGGACGCGGTTGTGACCGGGCTGAGCGAAATGCCGGAAACCCAACGGGTACAGTGGCAGCATCATCAAGTTCGCCGGGGCGAAACCCTGTACGATATCGCGCGGCGTTATCGCCTGACGGTCGAGGCGATCAAGACCGCAAACAACCTGCGAAGCAGCCGACTGCGGATCGGCCAGAGCCTGATGCTGCCGATCTCCGCGTCGGCTTACCCCACCGGCGTCAAACCCGTGCGCATCACCATCCATGGCGACGATCCGATCATCCATCGTGTACGCCATGGGGAAACGCTCAGCAGCATCGCGCGACGCTACAACGTCCTGGTGCGTCAGCTGGCGGAATGGAATCTGATGAGACCGAACGACATCCTGCAACTCGGCCGCAAGCTCAAGATTTGGAACGGCGACGGACCGCAGGCGCGACTATACAATCCGCCGTCGTCGGTTTACGCCTAATCCCTACTCGGCCGTTCGGCCGGTATTACTTCTGCGACCCTGGATACAAGTGACAACGCACGTCGTGCGTTGCGTCGAGCCGCGTTACGTCGGGATAGCGCTCGCTGCACACAGCCAGCGTGCGCGGACAGCGTGGATGAAAATGACATCCGGACGGCGGATTCAGCGGTGACGGCACATCGCCGGGGAGCGCTTGCGCGGCGTAGGCGACCTCCGGGTCGGGCACCGGGTTCGCGTCGAGCAGCGCTTGCGTGTACGGATGCCGCGGCGATGCAAACAGCGTTTCCGTCGGCGCCGATTCAACGATCCGACCGAGATACATCACGGCCACGCGGTCGGCGACATAGCGCACGACGTTCAGGTCGTGCGAAACGAACAAATACGACAGTTTGAACTCCGCCTGCAGATCGCGCAGCAGATTCAGTATCTGCGCCTGAATCGAGACGTCCAATGCCGACACCGCTTCGTCGCAAACGACAAAGCGCGGTTCGAGCGCGAGCGCGCGCGCGATACCGATGCGTTGGCGCTGGCCGCCGGAAAATTCGTGCGGATAACGCGCGCGGTCGCCGCGCGCGAGCCCGACGCGTTCGAGGAGATCGCCGACGCGCGTCTCCAGCGCCGCGCCGGTCGCGATTCCATGCACCTTGAGCGCCTCGCCGATAATGTCGCCCACCGCCAGCCGCGGATTGAGCGAACTGTACGGATCCTGGAAAACGATTTGCATGCGCCGGCGAAGCCGGCGCAGCTCCCGCCGCCCGAGCGCAATGAGATCCCGGCCGTCGTAGTGGATCTCCCCCGACGTGGGTTCGATCAACCGCAATACGCTGCGCGCCACCGTCGTCTTGCCGCAGCCGGACTCGCCGACCAGGGCCAGCGTTTCGCCGGCGTGGATATCGAACGAAACGTCGTCCACCGCCCGAACCCATCCGACCGGGCGCGCCAACACGCCGCCGCGCACTGGATAAAACTTGCGCAGATTGCGCACACTCAGCAGCGGCGCCGCCGTCGCGTTCATTTGGGTTCGCCGTCGGCGTAGAGCCAGCATGCCACGTCGCGGCCGCGATCGGGCGAACACAACGGCGGCACTTCGCCGGCACAGCGCGCCATGACATCCGGACAGCGCGTACTGAAACGGCAACCCGCCGGATAGTCGCCCGGCGCGGGGACCGCGCCCTGAATCGGTTCGAGGCGCGCGCCCGGCCGCGGGAGGGAATTGAGCAGCGCGCGGGTGTAGGGATGCAGGGGCTTTCGAAAGATCGCGTGCGTCTCGGCCTGTTCGGCGATTTGGCCGGCATACATGACGACAACGCGCCGCGCGAAATGCGCGACCACCCCGAGATTGTGCGTGATGAGCAGAACGGCCATGCCCATTTCTCGCTGCAGATCGTGCAGCAGTCGCAGTATCTGCGCTTGAATCGTGACGTCGAGCGCCGTCGTCGGTTCGTCGGCGATCAGCAGATCGGGCTTGCACGCAATCGCCATCGCGATCATGACGCGCTGCTTCATCCCGCCCGACAACTCGTGCGGATACTGATCGATGCGCTGTTCCGGCGAGGGGATGCCGACGGTCTTTAGCAGTTGCAGCGCCTGCGCGCGCGCCGCCGCCGGCGCCGCGCCCATATGCCGGACCACTACTTCGCCGATTTGATCGCCGATCGTGAAAACGGGGTTGAGCGAGGTCATCGGCTCCTGAAATATCATGCCGATGCGTCGGCCGCGAAGGCGCTGGCGCTCTTCCTCGGACAACGCAACAAGCGATTGGCCGCCGAGACGCGCGTCGCCGTGCACGATACGCCCGGTCTTCTCGAGCAACCCGAGCACCGCGAGCGCCGTGACCGACTTGCCGCACCCGGATTCGCCCACCAACGCAACGGTCTCCCCGGGCCCGACGCTGAAGCTCACGTCGCGCACGACGCGCCACTCGCCGCGTTCGGTAAAGAACGATACGTGGAGTCCGTCAACCTCGAGGACCGGCGTCGCGCCGGTACCGGCGCGCAAGGGCTCGGTGGCGCTCACTCAGCGGCTCCGCAGTTTCGGGTTCAGGGCCTCGCGCAACCCTTCGCCCACCAGATTGAACGCCAGCACGACGGCGAGGATTGCGAGGCCGGGAATGAAGAACAACCACGGCGCATCGAAGATGTAGTCCTTGCCGTCGGAAAGCACGTTGCCCCAGGTGGCGAACGGCGGCTGCACGCCGAACCCGAGGAAGCTCAACGCCGATTCGGTCAATATCGCATCGGCCACGCTGATGGTCGCCGACACCAAAAGGGGCGACATCGCGTTCGGGAGCATGTGCCGAAAGATGATGCGCCACTCCGGCAAACCCAACGCCTGTCCCGCCACGACGAAATCCTGGCCGCGCAGCGAAAGAAATTCCGCGCGTACGAAGCGCGCCGCGCCCATCCAGCTGGTCACGCCGATCACGATCATGATGTTGTAGATACTCGGCGGCAGCAGCGCGACGACCGTGAGAATCAGGAAGAACGTGGGAAAGCACAGCATCACGTCGGTGAAGCGCATGATCAGCGTGTCGACCGAAATCACGCCCAGCCGCACGCCGCCGTAATAGCCCGCGAGGCCGCCGAGAAACACGCCGATGGTCATGGCGATACCCACCGCGACGAAGCCGATCAACAGCGAGACCGACGCGCCCTGAAGCATGCGGGCCAGGACATCACGGCCTAAATCGTCGGTGCCGAGTACGTAGATATTTCCGGCGGGCCGTTCCGTGGGCGCCACCAGATTCGACACCGGCGACAGCGGCGGACGCAGCTTGTCGACCAAACGAACGGTGGCCGGATCGAACGCCGGTACCCACGCCGTCAGCGTCTTGCCGGCGATCGCCGTGCCGAGCAGCAGCGCAAGAACGATCAGCCCCGCCATCGCCAACCGGTCGCGCCTGAATACGCGCCAGAACTGGCGCGCCGGCGTTTCCACGAGTGTCGCCGGCATGTCGGTCCGGACGATGGCGGGTACGCTCATCCCTACTCCAGCCGAATCCGCGGATCGGCGACCGCGTACAGCACGTCCGACAGGAACGTGCCGGCAAGCGTCAGGGCCGCCGCGATGAAATTGATCGTCAGAATGACAGGGAAGTCGCGCGACAAAATCGCTTCATAGCCCAGACGACCGAGACCGGGCCATGCGAAGATTTGCTCGAAGATCACCGAACCGCCGATCAGCGCCGGCAGCATGAACCCGAACATCGTTATGAACGGCAGCAGCGCGTTGCGCAGCGCGTGCCGGTAAATGACGGTGTCCTCGTCCAGCCCTTTGGCGCGCGCGGTACGCACGTAATCCTGTCCCATGACGTCGAGCATTTGCGAGCGCACGTAGCGCGACAGCACCGCGATGCCCGCGAGCGCCGACATGAGCGACGGTATCGCCAGGTGCCAAAACCGGTCCATGACTTGATACAGCGGTGCCGCGTCTTGAATGCCGAACGTGCGCATCCCGATCACCGGTACACCCAAGAAGCCGACCACGCCGAGAATGGCGAGATACGACAAGAAGAATCCCGGAATCGAGATCAGCGCGTACGCGAGAAACGTGGTGCTTCGGTCGTAGCCCGAACCGCGGTGCAGCGCCGCGCGTATGCCGACCGGAAACGACAGCGTCCAGACAATGAGGGTGGCGCCGATGAACAGCGGCAGCGAATTCAAGAATCGGCGCCCGATCTTCGGCAGCACCGGCTGACTGTCCTTGAACGACTTGAGCTCGCCGGTGAACAGATCGCGCATCCAGTAGCCGTACTGCGCGTACAACGGCTTGTCCAGGTGAAACGCCGCGCGGATTTTGGCGACGTCTTCGGGCTTCATGCGCGGATTGGACGGATCGACTTCGCTCGGCTCGCCCGGCGCCAGGTGTACGACCGCATGAGCGATAACCGAAACGATGAATAGCAACAGCAGTCGTTGCAGAAGGTTGCGCGCTAGATACGTGCCCATGCGTCGTCCTAGAACGTCGGCGCGAACTCGAGCTTGCGCCAGCGATTGAAATCGAAGAACACGTCGCCGCTGCGTGCCGGAGCGATCGGCGCATAACTCCCGTCGTCCTTCATCGTCACGATTTTCTTATCCAGCACCGTCGTGGCGCGGGTCGCATACAAAAACGTATACGGCTGATCCTCGGCGATCAGCCGATGCAGTTGGTGCGTCAGGTCGCGCTGAGTCGCGACGTCGTATTCGCGGCGAATACGCACGATCAATTCATCGGCTTTGGCGCTCTGGTAGCCGACGAAATTGAGCTGTTTCGGACCGGTCTGGCTCGAATGCCAGATCTGGAACAAATCCGGATCGATGCCCATGCTCCAGCCGAGCACGACCGCGTCGAACTTGCGCGGATCGATGAAATCCTCGAGAAACACCGCCCACTCGAACACCTGGGTGTTGCACTTGACGCCGATGCGCCGCCAGCCGTTTTGCGCGATGGTGAGAATCGCTTTGCGCAGCGGATTGCCGTGATTCGTAATTAGATTGAACTCGAAAATCCTTCCGTCTTTTTCGAGCCAACCGTCCGCATTGCGCTTCCACCCGAGTTGCTCAAGAATTTTGAGGGCCTGCGCAGGATCGTACGGAATCGGCTGCGCCGAGGGGTCGTACCAATCGGTGTTCTTCGGATACGGCCCGGTAGTACGCTCGCCTTGATCGTACAACACGTACTTGATGATCTCGTCGGTGTTGATCGCCATCCCGAGCGCGCGCCGCACGCGCTTATCGGCGAGCAACGGATTGGCCAAGTTATAACCGATGTAGGAGTAACTGAAACCGAGACTGCTGAACGATTGATAGCGTTTATCGTTTTGGTAGCGCGACGCCTGATGCGGAAGCGGGCCGTAGGCGTCGATCGCGCCGGTGCGAAACTCAACCTCTTGGGTCAGGGCGTCGGGGATGATGCGGTAGTAGAAGTCGCGATACCGCGGCGGGCCTTCCCAATAGTCGTCGTTGCGGGTCAGGTGAATCACCTCATCGCCGCGCCACTCGACGAATCGAAACGGTCCCACGCCGACCGGGTCGCGATTGAACTGGCTGTCGCGCATACCGAAGCGCTCGCGCGCCGCCTGCGAAAGCCCGCGGCGTTGCGCTTCCGCGGCCAGGGCCTGGTCGTTCAACAAATGCTCCGGCAAGACGCCCATGGTCCAGGCGTTGATCGCCGGCGAAAACAACCGCTTGTAAACGATCCGCACGCGGTAGGGATCGAGCACGTCGACCGACTTGATCGGTTCGAAATCGGACGTGCGCGGCGACAAGTTCTTGGGATTCATAATCGCTTCGTACGTGAACTTGACGTCGCGGGCTTCGAACGCGTGACCGTCGTGAAAACGCGCCCCGCGGCGGAGCTGAAACAGAATTTCCGGGTTGTGTTCGAACACCGGCGCCAGCTCGGCGAATCGAGGTTTGACCGCATCGCGCAGCTCGGCCGGCGTCACCTCGATCCAGCGGTCGCGCGCCGCGCTTCGTTCATAGCTCGATCCGACCGTGCGCTCCAATCGCTTGAACAGATCCTGGTCGACATGCCGCAACGAAATCCGCAGCCGCGCCGGCAGTCGCACGCGCACCGTTGCCGTCTTCGGCGGCTTGCCCGGTAACGTGACGGTTTCGGAGCTTTCCCGCGGCGGCAACAACACGATGCCGGTGACCGAGTCTTTCATGCGCACATCGGCCGCGACCGCGGCCGCGATGCGCGCCTGGAGCGCCGCGGCGGTCACCGGTTGGCCATCGGGAAAACGCGCGCCGTCGACCGCCGTCACGTACGCGGTCTCGGTGATCGACCAGTCGGTCGCGAGCCGACCGCGCAGGTTCAGGTTTTCATCGAGATCGAGCAGGCCTTCGAACACCAACCCCGTTATCCGGCTGCTCGAGGCATCGGCGTTCAGAATCGGATTCAGAATCTTTGCGTCGCCGATCGACCCTTCGATGAACTTGACCAGGCGGTCGGGGTTGCCGCGCGTTTGTGCGTCATAGGTCGGAACCCAAAAGTACGATTGCAGCAGGCCCAACGCCAGCACGATGGGCGCGATGATGAGCAATCGTTTAAGTATCATTCGTTGCCGGCCGACTTTCTTCGCGTGTTGCGCGGTGCTTTCCGACTTGACGCAAACTATATCAGACCGTGGGCGGCAAGCGCCGGTTCCTTATTCCCCTTCCAGCTCCACCTGAATTTCGCTACTGTAGCGGCCTGCGCGGCGGGCGCGCATGCAGCGTCAAACTTTTTCAATCGGAGGAGATGAATCCATGGGGTTTCTTGCCGGCAAACGCGCGTTGATCGTCGGGGTCGCGAGCGAGCGCTCGATCGCGTCGGGCATCGCCAAGGCCATGCATCGCGAAGGCGCGGCGCTTGCGTTTACTTATCAGAACGACCGGCTGAAGGAACGCGTCGATAAGCTTGCCGGCGCCCTGGGTTCCAAAGTCGTATTGCCGTGCGACGTCGCGAGCGACGAGCAGATTCTGGACGTCTTCAAGCAACTCGGAAATCACTGGGACGGTCTCGACATCATCGTGCACGCCGTCGCCTATGCCCCGACCGAGGAAATTCAAGGCGCGTTCGTCGATGTCACGACGCGCGAGGGCTTTCGCCTCGCGCACGATATCAGCTCGTACAGCTTCACCGCGCTTGCCCGCGCCGGGCGTGCACTAATGAAGGGCCGCACCGGCGCGCTCCTGACGCTGACCTATCTCGGCGCCAACCGCGCCGTTCCGAACTACAACGTCATGGGCCTCGCCAAAGCGAGTCTCGAGGCGAACGTGCGCTATCTGGCGGCATCGCTCGGGCGCGAGGGAATACGAGTGAACGCGATTTCGGCGGGGCCGATTAAGACGCTGGCCGCCGCCGGCATTGCCGGCTTTCGCAAGATGTTGGAAGTCAATGACCGCACCGCCCCGCTCGGGCGCGGCGTCACCATCGACGAGGTCGGCAATGTCGCGGCGTTTCTTTGTTCCGACCTCGCCTCCGGTATCACGGGAGAAATTACCTACGTCGACGCCGGCTTCAATACCGTAGCCTTCGCCCCGGATGGCGTCTAACAGGTTGCTGAAAAAGTCGAAACCGATTCCTGTTCGTCATTCCAGCGAAACAGGTTGTATGAAAACTCGAAGATTTCTCGATCGCTCGGAAAAATTTCCAACTTCCGCATCGATTTGCGATCGCATTCCCCCCTCCCATTCCCTCCCCCGCGAGCGGGGGAGGGTTAGGGTGGGGGGCGAAATCCCAGCAACCTGCTAACAGTCCGAAATTTCAACCACTGGCGTGTTTGAAATTCCGGCGCGCCGCGCCCTTGCGGCGCACGGGGTTTTTGTTTTTTCAACAAACCCCTAAAGCTGCTCGGCGTTTATCTTTATGTCGGAGGTATTGCGCAGCCCCTCTCGGTAACTGGCGTAGTAGTCGGCCCCGTGGCGCCGCAGCAGCTGCTGGCGCACTCTGGCGTTCGCCTCGGCGCCGGCGACCGCCGGATCGCCGTCTTTAACCGATTCGAGCACGTAAACCGCGAAACCCTGCTTACCGAGATCGACCTGGCCGGCCACGGGTTGCGTTTTCGGCCGCGCGGCCGCGAACACCGCATTGACGATAGCTGGATGGGTGTCGCCCGGACGCTCGCGCGTCAACGTTTGCGCGGCGCGCAGCGTGATGCCAGGACCGCGCGCCAGCGCCGCGATCGACTTGCCTTGTTGGATCTCCTCGACCCATTGTTTCGCCGCCGCGTGCGCGTCTTCGCGCGCTTGCCGATCCATGAGCATCTTCTCGATGTCCGCGCGAACGTCGGCGAGCGGGCGCACCTCGGATGGCCGATGATCGACGACGTGAACCGCGACCATGGTTTGCGCGTCGACATCGATCGCATCGCTGTTGCGCTCGCCGCTTAATACGTCCGGCTCGAACGCCGCCGCGACGACGCGCGCTTGCGCCGCAATCCCCGGGCCGCCGGCGCGCGTGATCCAGTCGCTTTGCGCCACGTCCAGGTCGAGCGCTTTCGCCACGGCATCGAGCCCTTGGGGATTTTCGTAGACCAAGTTTCTGAAACGCTCCACTTGTTCGTAAAAGCGTTCCTCGCCTTTGCGCTTGCGCACCAAATCGCGCAGTTCCTGCTTGACCGTCTCGAAGGATTTGCCCCGCTCGGGCGTCAGGCCGCTTAGCTTCACCAAGTGAAAACCAAAGCTCGTCCGAATCGGATCGCTCACCTCGCCTTGTTTCAACGCCGCGGCGGCGGCTTCGAGTTCCGCGGGCAGCAGGCCGGGCGCAATATCGCCGAGATCGCCGCCCTGCTTCGCCGATTCGGTGTCGCTCGATTCCTTCTTCGCCAGCGCGGCAAAGTCGGCGCCGGATCGGATTTGCTTCAGCAGTTCCTCGGCGCGCTTCTTCGCCGCCTGCACGTCTTCTTCCCTCGGTTGCCCCGGCAAACTTATCAAAATGTGGCTGATTCGACGCTTGGCCGACGTGACGTAGCGCGCCGCTTCGGCCTGGTAGGCTTCGCGCAATTGCGCATCGGTCGGTTCGATACTCGCGGCGACATCCGTGGCTTTGAGCGATACATAAGCGAACCGCGCCGCTTCCGGCGAGCGGAACGATTCCCGGTTCGCCTGGTAGTAGTCGTCGATGTCCTTCGCGCTGATGTTACTCTTTGCCGAGAACGCACCGCCGCCGATGAGCGCATACGATACTCGACGCTCTTGCAACAACAGGCGCAACGTCGCGTTGATTTCGGCGTCCGTGACGAAAGCGCTCTGACTCAAGGCGCTCTGCGCCTGCGTAACCACAATCTGCCGGCGGACCTGTGCCTCGAATTGAGCGGGGCGTAACCCCTGCGCATTCAGGATCGCCTCGTACAGTGCCGGCTGGAATTTTCCGTCGCGCTGGAACTGTGGGTCCGCGTGAATCAGCGCCGCCAGCTCGGCATCGCCGATGCGGTAGCCGCCCTTCTGCGCCTGTGACGTCAGCAAGGTTTCCTCGACCAGACCTTGGATCGCGACCTGCTTCATCAAGTCGTTAACAGCCGCGCGCGGATTGGCGCTCTGAAGTTCTTCGAGACGTCGCCGGTAGTTGTCTTGGCTAATTTCCACGCCATCGACCTTGGCCACCGGCGCCATGGAGCCGCCGTCGAAGTACGAACCGATTCCCCATAAAACGAACGGAATGGCGACGAACGCGAGAATGAGCGTGGCGATGATGCCTTGGGTTTTTTCGCGAATCTTGGCAAGCACGGAAATTACCTACCTTGTCGGTACCGCAATGGATGCGTGTGTTTGAAGAAACGATGGGGCGAGGATGGCACCTCGCCCCATGATCATGGCGGAGCGGACGGGACTCGAACCCGCGACCCCCGGCGTGACAGGCCGGTATTCTAACCAACTGAACTACCGCTCCGTATCAGAAGACTGAGGACAGAAGACAGAAGGCTGAATCAAAGGACGAGGACCGATGACGGAAGACCGTCGTTATCAGTCGTCTGTCATCTGTCGGCAAACTACCGGTCCAGTCTTCCGTCCTCTGTCTTCTATCCTCAGTCTTCTGGATGGTGGGTGCTGAGGGGATCGAACCCCCGACATTCGCCTTGTAAGGGCGACGCTCTACCAGCTGAGCTAAGCACCCCTGTGGACCGGAATCCGGCCCCCTGGGAGGCGCGGAACTATACGGCATCGACCCCGTAGTGCCAAGCCAAGGCGGCTCGACTAATGCGGCTGCGACGGCTTGATCGTGCGGCGCGTGACGCGGCGTTCCAGTTCTTTCGGCGGCTCCACCG
>DASWLD010000080.1:0-18052 GCA_036396275.1 Burkholderiales bacterium | reverse complement strand
CGCAGACTTCGAAAACGCGTTCATCCCGCGCGCCGCTTAGTCGCTGATCGCGAACGGTAGAAACATCGTGGCCCGCATCACGCAACAGCGCGGCCGCTGCGTTGCCGATATTCTCATCCAGCTTGAATCTCAAGCAACGCGTTCCACGGGTAGCGGAATGATGCGTTCGCGCGTCACTTCAGCGCCGTACGCAATAGCCGCCATGACATCGTCTTTGCTCAAGCCCGGATAGTCCGTGAGTAACTCGTCGATAGAGACGCCGTCTGCCAGCAAATCGAGGATTAGCGAAACCCAAATCCTGGTCCCGCGAATGGTGGGCTTGCCGAAACAAATATTCGGATCGATGCAGATTCTTTGCAGAAGTGGATTCATGATGGATTCCGTGAAGGGATTTGTCTCTTTTTGTATCATAGCCCTACGCTTCCTGACTCACAAACTACACCGAGTCTCCGCCGATCTCATGGGAACCTGCCAACGCCCAAACCAATCGCAGCCACAACTCTTAGAAAAAGGGGCAGGTCTTGGTCGCGGCTTGGCAATGCCGCACATTCTAGCGGGTGTGACTCCCGCCCTGGTAACCACTGGGTCATGAAAGTGGGTTATGAAAGGGACGCACACATTATCTGACTGTACTTATCCGGTGTCCCCACACCACATCATCCAGCGCGGCAATTTTTAGTCAGTCCTTCTACGCCGCGCGCAAGCCGCGCGTGAGATCTTCCATCAGATCGGCCGGATCTTCCAGTCCGATAGACAATCGGATCGTGCCGGGCCCGATGCCCGCTTGCAGCAGCGCTTCGTCGCTCATGCGGAAGTGCGTCGTGCTCGCGGGATGAATCACCAGAGATTTTGCGTCGCCGACGTTAGCCAAGTGCGAAAAGATGTTCAGCGCCTCGATGAAGCGTCGCCCCGCGGCGCGATCGCCTTTCAAGTTGAAGCTGAACACGGCACCGCAGCCGTGCGGTAGCAGGCGCTTCGCCAGCGCATAGTCCGGGTGCGACGGCAGTTCGGGATAACCGACGGATTCCACCGCCGATTGGCCGCCGAGAAACTCGACGATCTTGCGCGTGTTCTCGACATGGCGCTGCATGCGCAGGCCCAGCGTTTCCACGCCCTGCAGCAGTTGGAACGCGGTCGCCGGACTCATGCAGGCGCCGAAGTCGCGCAAGCCTTCGCGCCGCGCGCGCAGGAGGAACGCGGCAACCGTCGATTCTTCCTGGAAGTCCATGCCGTGAAAGCCGCCGTAGGGCTCGGTGAGTTCCGGAAATTTTCCCGAGGCTTCCCAGTCGAACGTGCCGCCGTCGACCAGCAAGCCGCCGATAGCGACGCCGTGTCCGCCCAGGAACTTCGTCGCCGAGTGAAACAACAAATCGGCGCCGTGGTCGAACGGTTTTAGCAGGTACGGTGTCGTGAACGTGGAATCGACGAGCAGCGGCAGTCTTGCCGCGTGCGCGATCGCGGAAACGGAGGGAATGTCGAGCACGTCGAGGCCCGGATTGCCGAGCGTCTCGCCGAAGAGAAGTTTGGTGTTCGGGCGTATCGCGTTTTTCCAGGCATCGAGATCGCGCGGACTCACGAACGTCGTCTCGATCCCAAAACGCGGCAGCGTGTAGGACAGCAGATTGTGCGAGCCGCCGTACAGCGCGCGCGACGCGACGATGTGCGAACCGGCGCCGGCGACGGTCGCAATCGCGAGGTGCAGCGCCGCCTGGCCGCTCGCGGTCGCGATGCCGCCGACCCCGCCTTCGAGCGCGGCGATGCGCTCTTCGAGCACGGCATTGGTCGGATTCGAGATACGCGAGTACACGTGCCCGGCGCGCTCCATATTAAAGAGCGCCGCGGCGTGATCGCTGTCGCGAAACACGAACGAAGTGGTGAAGTAAATCGGCGTGGCCCGCGCGCCGGTAACCGGGTCCGGTCGTTGCCCGGCGTGCAGGCTGAGCGTGTCGGGCTGAAGACTACGTGGTGCGGCCATAAATTTCCTCCTCGAAGTCGGGTAATCTTACCGCGTTAATCGTGACCGAATGTGCGCCGATGCTCGGTCGCAACGCTGAACTACCGCGGTCCTATGGGTCTTATTCATCGGTGCATTGGCGGACGGCATGGAAACACGGAGAAAAATGGTTAGGACAAAGGTGAGTGGTGGACTGCTTTGCGCGGCGGCGGCGGCCGTAGCCATCGCCGCGTACGCGCAGGCACCGCGCTCGCCGACGCCGCCGTCGAATAGTCCCGGCGTGCGCGTCGAGACGGTCGCGCGCGGGTTGGAGCATCCATGGGCGCTTGCGTTCATGCCGGACGGACGTTTGCTGGTCACCGAACGGCCGGGGCGGCTGCGCATCGTAACGCTTGACGGCCGCGTCTCGGCGCCGCTCGATGGCGTTCCGGCGGTGTATGCACGCGGCCAGGGCGGACTGCTCGACGTCGCGATCGATCCGAACTTCGAAAAGAATCGTCTTATCTATCTTTCCTTCGCGGAGCCGGGCGACGGCGGTGCCGGAACGGCGGTCGCGCGCGCCAGGTTCGCGGAAAGCCGTCTCGACGATGTGCAAGTGATCTATCGCCAGCGTCCGAAAGTATCGGGCACGGCGCATTTCGGTTCGCGCTTGGTATTCGCGCGCGACGGGACGCTGTTCGTCACTCAAGGCGATCGCTATAGCTACCGCGACCGGGCGCAAGACTTGTCGGCCGGCTTCGGCAAGATCATGCGCATCAATGGCGACGGTTCGATCCCGCGCGATAATCCCTTCGTCGGGCGCGCGGGCGCGCAGCCGGAGATCTGGTCGTACGGCCATCGCAACGTGCAAGGCGCGGCGCTCGATCCCAAAACCGGCCGGCTCTGGACGGCCGAGCACGGCGCGCGCGGCGGTGACGAGTTGAATCATCCCGAAGCCGGCAAGAACTATGGATGGCCGGTGATAACCTACGGCGTCGATTACTCGGGTTTCAAGATCGGTGAAGGCACGGCGAAACCCGGCATGGAACAGCCGGTGTACTATTGGGATCCGGTGATCGCGCCGTCCGGCATGGCGTTCTACCGCGGCGGTGCGTTTCCCGATTGGGAGGGGAGTATTCTCATCGGCTCGCTCCGCCCCGGCGCGCTGGTGCGATTGACGATGAAAGACGGGAAGGTCGCGCGCGAGGATCGCTACCTCGGCGACCTCGACGAACGCATCCGCGACGTGCAGCCGGGACCGGATGGAATGATCTATCTCGTCACCGACAACCGCGACGGGCGCGTGCTGCGCGTAAAACCGTCGGCGCCCTGAGCGGCGGCAACGGCGTGCCGAACGGAAGGTTCCGGACGCCGTAACGTCCGGTTCGCCGTTCGGGTCAAATCACGCGGAGGCTCCTACGACGAGAACGCGAAGCAATCCGGCGAGCGCGCACGCGCCGATCACGGAAATCACCCCGAACTTGAAGCGCCACAGCGCGACGAACGCGGCGATTCCGATCAGCGCGGAAATCCAATCGAAGCCGGTGAAGAGCGACTGTAGTGAAAGCGGTTGCGCGAGGCCTTGCGGCCAGAGTACGTGGTAGGCGAAGAATAAGGCGAGATTCAGAATCACTCCCACAATGGCCGCGGTGATGCCGGTCAGCGGCGCAGTGAACTTGATGTCGCCGCGCGTCGCCTCGACCGCCGGCGCGCCGACGAGAATAAAAACAAACGACGGTAGAAACGTGAAGTAAGTCGCGACGAGCGCGCCGGCGATACCGGCGGCGGCGAGCGCATCGGCGCCGAACAGTTCCTTGGTCCAGGCGCCGACGAAACCGACGAACGTGACCACCATGATCAGCGGGCCGGGCGTCGTCTCGCCGAGCGCGAGGCCGTCGATCATCTGCGTCGCCGTGAGCCACTGGTATTGCTCCACGCCGCCCTGATAGACGTAGGGCAACACCGCGTACGCCCCGCCGAAAGTCAGCAGCGCCGCCTTGGTGAAGAACCATCCCATTTGCGTGAGCGTTCCCTGCCAGCCGAACGCGGCAAACAGCAGGCTCTCGACGCCGATCCAGATCGCGAGACCGACCGCGCCGAAGCCGACGACGCGCGGCCATTTAAAGCGCGTGTGGTCGGGCGATGGCGTGTGATCGTCGATCAGCGCCGGACCGTAGATCTTGGCGGCGCCGGCCGCGTGGCCGCCGGCGCGAAACTTCATCGGCGCGACGCGTCCGCCGACGTAGCCGATGACGCCGGCACCGAGCACGATATACGGGAACGGAACACCGAACATGAAAATCGCAACGAAAGCGGCCGCCGCGATTAACCAAAGCACGGCATTGGCAAGCGCGCGCGAACCGATGCGATAGGCGGCGAACAAGACAATCGCGGTGACCGCGGGTTTGATGCCGTAAAGAATACCGGCCACGGCGGGAACGTCGCCGAACGCGAGATAGATCCAGGTGAGCGCGATAAGAATAAAGAGCGACGGCAATACGAATAGCGCGCCCGCGGCAATACCGCCGCGCACGCCGTGCATGAGCCAGCCGATATAGGTGGCAAGCTGCTGCGCTTCCGGCCCCGGCAGCACCATGCAATAGTTCAGCGCGTGCAGAAACCGGTGCTCCGAAATCCAACGCCGGCGCTCGACCAGCTCCTGATGCATGATCGCGATCTGCCCGGTCGGTCCGCCGAAACTGATAAAGCCGAGTTTCAGCCAATAGCGCAGCGCTTTCGTAAACGTCACCGGAGCGGCTACTGCGGTCGTGGTCGGTCCCGTGGCGTCAATGCTTGCCAACGGACTACCTCAACCTCGATCGATCGTCGGTCACTCGGTGTGTGTGCGTCACTGTCTATGGCGAAGCGATCGGTAGGTTTTCGTGGGCCACGAAAGGGTTCTAAGCGCCTTCTGTGACAACTGCGTGGCGGTGGAGAACTCGCCGATGCCAAGCAAACGGCCCGGTGCATCCGTCTTCTTCATGCGGCGAACTCTAACGTCTTCCCCAGGGGTAGGGTCAAGCGATCCGATCAAAGTGAACGTTCGTCGGCATGTCGTTGCTCGGCGCTCGACGCGGTTTGGCCCATGCCGAGTGGGGAATTCGAGCTTGCGCATATGCCACGCGACGCAACGCAAGGCCGGGCGTGCACTTTTTTTATCGCACGAAATTGGTGCTCCGGCGTGCACCGACATCGCGCAGGTGTGCCTAATAATTAAACAAGAAAAACGTTGTCTATACTTTATTTTGATTCTCGGCCTGTGCGCGTTTTGTTTGCTTCCGTTCGCCCGAAGCCGGCGCCGGTCGAGTAGGGAGGGCGACATCCATGGCCCGCGCAAGACGGTATTTTCAAATCCGTCGTGCGGACCCGGACACAGTGAGGTGTACAGATGCTTTTCGACTCGAAACGCGCGTCGCGTGCGTTAGTACTCATCGTTGTTTTCATTTCAATGGGTCGCGTCGGCACGGCGGACGATCGCCTGGGTCTACCGCCGCAGCCGATCCCCTTCGACAACCCGCTGACATCGGAAAAAGTCGAACTCGGCCGATCGCTATTTCACGATACACGGTTCAGCGCGGACGGCAGTATCAGCTGCGCTTCCTGTCACCTGCCCAAGCGCTTGTACACGGACGGCAGAACGGTCGGCGTTGGGATCACCGGCAAGCAGGGAACGCGCAACGCGCCGACGGTAGTGAATGCCGGTTACTACTCAAGCTTGTTCTGGGACGGCCGCGCGGCGAGCCTCGAAGAGCAGGCGAAGGGTCCGCTGGTTAATCCGATCGAGCACGGACTCAAGAACTATGATCCGATCCTCAAGATCGTGCGGACCGACGCCGCCTATGCGCAGCAATTCAACCGCGCTTTCGGGTTGGCTCCGGCCGATATCACGATCAATCACGTAGCCATGGCGATTGCGAGCTACGAACGCACGCTGGTGGTCGGCGACTCCCCGTTTGATCGCTATCAATACGGCGGGGACAAGCGCGCGCTGTCACCGTCGGCGATCGAGGGGTTAAAAGTATTCACCGGCAAGGGGAAATGCAGCGTATGCCACGTGATCGGCAAGTCCGACGCCATTTTCACCGATAACCGCTATCACAATATCGGCGTCGGGCTGCGCCAGATACAGGGGCGCCTGACCGATGTGGTCAACGCCGTGATCGAAGCGAAGCTCCGGGGAAAGAGCGTCGATCATTCCGTGCTTACGGCCGAAAACATCTCCCAGCTCGGCAGGTTCGCCATTACCTTGAACCCTACCGACATCGCCACGTTTCGCACGCCGAGTTTGCGCAACGTTGCCCTGACCGCGCCGTACATGCACGACGGCAGCCTGAAGACACTCGATGACGTCGTGGAGTTTTACGGCAAGGGCGGCAGCAGTAGCACGTTACAGCATCCCACGATCCGCAAACTGCGGTTGACCAAGACGGAAGAGCGTCAGCTGGTCGATTTCATGGAGTCGCTGACGAGCACCAAACATGCAACGGTCGGGAACAAGCCTGTGCAAACGGCGGTGCACGACAGCGGCTTACGAAAAGTTAAGACCCGGTTGCGCGCGGCGAATCCGTAGATTACCGACGGTTGTGATCGAACGTCCGTAGAGCCCGGTTCATCCGGGCTCCTTCTTTTTCGATGTGAACTGCGCTAGCTTTCGAGGGGATAGCGACCGGCGCCGGTGCCGCTCGCCGACTTCGGAGAAGGCGATGAAGCAAGTGACGATCTACTACAACCCGAATTGCAGCAAGTCGCGCGAAACGTTGGCGTTGCTGGAATCCAGAAAAATCGTCCCCCGCATTATCGAGTATTTGACGGCACCGCCGACGGCGGCCGAGCTGGACCGAATTCTGAAGCTGCTCGATCTTGAGCCACGCGCGCTGATGCGCCGAAATGAAGCAGAGTATCGCGATCTCGGCCTCGACGACGTGAAGCTCTCGCGCGACCAGCTGATCAAGGCGATGGTGGACAACCCGCGACTGATCGAGCGGCCGATCGTGCTGGCGAACGGGAAAGCGGCCATCGGTCGTCCGCCGGCGAACGTATTGAAGATTTTGTAGGTCACGGATTTTTTACTCGGCCCCGCCGGCCGCTTCCAGCTCGATGATTTTTGTTACGGTAGCGTTACCGATGCGCCATTTTGTTCTTCGGACGAGTGCCGTGTCAACGATGATCGGTCGAGGCCGCGTCAAATGTTCGAGCGAGGAATATCGCGTTGAAAAAAATCGCGAGGCAGGTCAAACCGAAGACGAGATTCAATGTTTCGGAGCGTCGAAGAAAACCGATGGAAATTAAATGCAAACCCGTCGCCAACGAAAACCCCGCCACCAACCAAAGGGCCGGTGTGACAACCGCGGCGCCGGACGGCGATAAGAATCCTTCCATAGCCCCTCATCGAGAACGGTTGAGTGGCGAACCGACTTCGGGTGTTCGAAGCAATTCCTTTGGAAAGGGAAAGTGTGCCCAACGCTTCCCCGACTAGCGAAACAACGGCATTGTGGACACCCGGTGGTTGCGACGTCCAGGCGCAGACACGCCGAGTAGACCGCAATGTACTAAGACCGCTGGATCCGACCCTGTTTGCGGTACGGGTGTTTCCTTCGAGATCAAGCAGACTGCGCTCCGCGTTCGATCGGATAGCCGGCCTCACGCCACGCCTTCATGCCGCCGTCCAACGCCACGGCGCGCTGAAATCCCATCTGGCGCAGAGTGGCGGCGGCGAGCGTCGAGATCCTGCCGAAGTCGCAGCACGCCAGGATGCGTCGGGTCGGATCGGGAAGCGCGTCGTTGACGCGCAGTTCGAGTTGGCCGCGCGGCAGCAGTTGCGCGCCCGGAATGTGGCCGGCCTCGTAGGCGTCGCGCTCGCGCACGTCGAGCACGATCAAGTCGTCATCGGCGCGCTCGATGCGCGCTTTCAACTCGGCGAGCGACATGAACGGCACGGTCGCGGCCGCCTCGGCCAGCAGTTGCGCGACGCTCTTGCCGCCGCTCAAATTGATGCGCAGCGCTTCGGTGATGTGCGTCGGCATCGTGAGATTGAGGTTGTGCATCATCTCGACGAACGCGGCGCGATCGCGCGCTTGCAGTCGCGGGTTGTCTTTTAACTCCTGTCCGATGGTCGAGCGACTGCGCCCTTTGTAGTCGTGCGCCGGAAACACCTTGGTCGCCGGATCGAGTCGCAACACGCGGTTGTACAGACTGTCGTAGAGCGCCTCGGCATCGCCGGTCGGCAGATCGGTGCGCCCGGTGCCGCCGATAAGCAACGTATCGCCGGTGAACAACCGATCCTCCACGAGCAAACACATGGAATCCGCCGTGTGGCCGGGCGTGTGCAAAACCTGCAGCCGCAGGTTGCCGACGACGATCATCTCGCCGTCGCCGAGCGCCAGCGTGACGAACGGCACGCGGCTGGCGCGATGCATGGCCACCGGAATATTGAGCTGGCGCGCCAGCTGCGCGGCCGCGCTGAAGTGATCGGCGTGCGTGTGCGTGTCGATGGCGTAGCGAATTCGCAGGCCGTGACGCGCGGCCGTCCCGAGATAGTGGTCGAGCTGACGGATTTCGGGGTCGATCAACGCCGCCACGCCCGTCTCCTCGCAGCCGACCAAGTAAGATTGGCAGCCTTCGGTCGCGATCTGTTCGAAAATCATCGTACTCCTCCGACTCCGAGCGTCGCCGGTGCCGCTTCGCGGGTCACCGCGCACGCGCCGCGTCCGGCGCAATGAAGCACATGCCGCCGGCGGCATCGAGTTGGACGATCTCGGTTACGGCGATATTCCGATGCTCCATTGGGCATGCGTATTTCCCGCTCTGGTGATGGGCCAATTTTCGCCGCCACGGCGGGCCGACGTCGGGCGACGCGCTCGATATTTGGGCAACGCCTTGCCGGCCGCCGCTGGAACAACCGTTGAGTGGGCAGACCTGCCGAGCCTTCCCGACGCCGGATCGGGGACGTTATTCTGTCGAACGCTCCGGGACGTTGTCCAGCCGAATATGTAGAATGAGCCACCACCATCCACGAGAGGGATATAACAATGAGGCAATCTGCTCGGGTTATGCTGTTCGGCATCACACTGTTCGCGGCCGGCTCGGCGTCGGCGCAGCAGCTATCGATCGGTACGTCGCCGCAGGCGACCGCCGCCTATTCGATGGGATCGGCGATCGCGAAGCTCACGATCGAAAAAATGGGCGTGCAGGCGCGCGTGCAGCCCTTCACCGGCAATAGTCTCGCGATGGCGGGGGTGAATCGCGGCGAGCTCGATTTCTCGGTGGTGAATGAAATCGAGATCGTCGAAGCGCTGCGCGGCGAGGGCGCGTATCAGGGCCGCAAGCAGGACAACGTGCGCATGGCCGCCGTCCTGTATCCGCTTACCGTGGCGATCTACGTGAAGAAGGATTCGCCGATCAAGACCATCGCCGATTTGAAGGGTAAGCGCGTGCCGTGGGGCTACACCGCGCAACTGACTTTGAAGCGCGTGGTCGGCGCGGTCCTCGCGAACGGGGGCTTGAGTGAGAACGATATCGATCAAGTGCTCGTGCCGAACATCAATCGCGGCGCCGACGACTTCGCGGCGGGTAAGGCGGACGCGTTCTTCTTCGCGCTCGGTCCGGCGAAAGTTACCGAAGTCGACGCCTCGGTCGGGGGCTTGCGCGCGCTGCCGCTGAGCGACGCGGCGGACGCCGTGGCGCGCACGCAAAAAGTGCTTGCGCAAGGATACGTGTTCGAGGCCAAACCCCGTCCGGGGCTCGCCGGCGTGGCGCAACCGACGAAAGTGCTCGCGTACGATTACACGCTGATCGCCGGAAAGCACGTTAGCGAGGACGTGGTGTACAAGGTGGTGAAGCATATGGCCGAGAACAAGCCGGCATTGGTCGAGTCGTTCCGCGGTTTCGGCGCTTTTAATCCGAAACGCCTCGGGAAAAAAATAGACGCGCAATTTCATCCCGGTGCGGTGAAGTACTTGACCGAAGTCGGGCAGTGGCCGCCGAAGTAGTCGCGGCGGCAGCGACACCGAGCGTAGATCCAATCGCCTCATCGCCCTCCCTCCCCCCGCAAACGGGGGGTAAGGTGGAGACTTCGCGAATGCACTTGCTGCACATGGAAGTGCGAATGCTGCGGGCGCAGGATGCTGCACAAGGAGGTGCTAATTTCGCGAGAGACAGGGACGTCGGAAGCGATGCGCAGGAGCGGCGCAACGTGTATTCACGCCGCCGAACGGGCGCGCTGGAGTTGCGTGCCCTGGGCGGGAATGGTTAGGGTGGGGGCGCTCAGACGCTCGTAGTAACTTGGTGCACGCTCGGCGGCCGCAGGCGATGGACAACGAACCGAAGATCAAGAAACGCAATCCGTTCGCGCGCGTGCTCGAAGCGCTGATCGTCGCCGCGGTCATCGCCTGGGGTCTCGATTTGCCGCGCTCGCTCGGGCTGAACCTGTACACCGAGCAGCTCCTGGTGGCGGTGCTCGGACTGTCGATCGCGCTCGCGTTCGTGGTGTTGCCGGCGCGTCGCGGCACGGTGAAAGTGCGCGTGCCGTGGTGGGACTATGCTGCCGCGGCCGCCGCGCTCGGTTTGTGCGGCTACCTCGCCGGGCGCTACGACTATCTGGTCACCGAAGTGTCGATGCGTCCGGCGGATTTCGCGCCGTTGGCGGTGGCGATTCTGCTGCTCGTCGTCGAAACCACGCGGCGCTCGACCGGGATGACGCTCGTCTGGTATCTCGCGATCGGCACCGCTTACGCGCTTTGGGGCCATTACCTGCCCGGTGCGTTCGCCGCGCAAGACGTCACCGTCGCTCGCCTCGTCACCTATCTCGGCCTCGACACCAACGCGCTGCTCGGCACGCCGCTGCACGTCGCGGTAATCGTGGTCGTGCCCTTCATCGTGCTCGGACAAGTGCTGACGCGCGGCGGCGGCTCGGAATTCTTCACCGATCTCGCGCTGGCGCTAATGGGCCGCTACCGCGGCGGTGCCGCGAAGGTGTCGGTTACCGGCTCGGCGCTGTTCGGCATGATTTCCGGCAGCGCCGTGGCGAATGTATCGGCGGTCGGCGTCGTCACGATCCCATTGATGACGCGCGCCGGCTTCAAACCGAAGTTCGCCGCGGCGGTGGAAGCGGTCGGTTCGACCGGCGGGCAGCTGATGCCGCCGGTGATGGGAGCGGCGGCGTTTTTGATCGCCGAGTTTCTGCAAATTCCCTACGGTGCGGTCGTCACGGCCGCCGCCATACCCGCGCTCCTCTTTTACGCGTCGCTGTTCATGCAGGTGGACATGACGGCGGCGGCACAACGCATCGCCGGCTCCCCGCGCGAGCGGCTGCCGGCGTTGCGCCGCGTCCTGCGCGAGGGTTGGCATTTTCTGCTGCCGTTCGCGGTGATCATCGTCGGACTCCTGGTATACGGAATGGAACCCGAGTACACGGCGTTGCTCGGCATCGCGGCGCTGTTCGCCGCCTGCAGCATTTTCCGCTATCGCGGTCAGCGGCTCGGTCTCGGGCAGCTGCTGAACGCCGTCGCCTCCGCCGGTTCGTCGGTGCTTGATGTCGTTCTGATCTGCGCCGCCGCCGGCGTGCTGATCGGCATCCTCAATATTTCCGGACTCGCTTTCGGGCTTACGATCGAGCTGATCGGCATCGGCGGCGACAACCTGTTCCTGCTGCTCGCCATCACCGCGGTGATCGCGATCCTGCTCGGCCTCGGTTTGCCGACGGTGGGCGTGTACGTGCTGATGGCGACGCTGGTCGCGCCGGCGCTCGAGAAGCTCGGCGTGCCGTCGCTCGCGGCGCATCTGTTCGTGATGTACTTCGGTATGATGTCGATGGTGACGCCGCCGGTCGCGCTCGCGGCGTACGCCGCGGCCAATATCGCGCAGAGCAATCCGAATCAAACCGGCTGGACGGCGGCGCGCATCGGCTGGGCGTCGTACCTCGTTCCGTTTCTGTTCGTCTACGATCCGCCGCTGCTCATGAACGGCTCGGTCGCGGAAATCGCGTGGGCGCTGCTCACGAACCTGCTGGGGCTTTGGTGCGGCACGATCGGCGTCGTCGGTTTCTACATGGCGCGCGTCGCGCCTTGGCAGCGCGCGTTGTTCCTCGTGACCGGGCTGGCGCTGCTGTTTCCAGCGGCAACGGTCGCCGCCGGCCTGGCGCTGAATCTCGCGGGTTTGGCGGTCGCGGTGCCGCTGCTCGTGCGCGGCTACCGGCTGCGCCCGCAGACGACGTGACGCGGGAGCGCGGCTGACGTGCCCGGGCGGGTGGCACAGGGCGGAGGAGGACGCACGTCACGCCGAAACGGAGCGCAAGCATCGAATCGATTGGCAGACCATGTAACCGGTCATGCGATAAAATCGGGGACGCGAGAGCGCTTGCATCCGCGAAAACCTCCCGCTACGCCAGCAGGAAGTAAAACGTGGTTCCCTCGCCAACCGCGGAGTTGGCCCAGATGCGTCCGCCGTGCTTGTGAATGATCCGCTGCACCGTGGCGAGCCCAATGCCGGTACCCGGGAATTCCGCGACCGCATGCAGGCGCTGAAACGGCGTGAACATCTTGTCGGCATGCGCCATATCGAAGCCCGCGCCGTTGTCGCGTACGAAGAAAACCGATTTGCCGTTCTGAGCCTCGACGCCGACCTCGATCTGCGCCTCGGGTTTCTTGCCGGTAAACTTCCAGGCGTTGCCCAGGAGATTTTCGATCGCGATGCGCAATAATTTCGGATCACCCTGGGTCTTGAGTCCCGGCGCGAGCGTGAACCGCACGGACCGCGTCGGTTCCTGTTGGCGCAGGACGCCGACAACGTCTTGGAAAACCTTACTCAAATCCACTTCCTCGCGGCGCAGCTCGCTGCGCGCGACGCGCGAGAGCGTGAGTAGATCGTCCGTCAACTCGCTCATACGCTTGTTGGCGCGGCACACACGGTCGAGGTAGTCGCGGCCGGTATCATCCAGCGCCGAGCTGTAATCGGCCAGCAGGATGCGGCTGAAGCCGTCAATCGCGCGCAGCGGCGCGCGCAGATCGTGCGATACCGAGTAGCTGAAGGACTCCAGATCCTTGTTGGCGGCGGCGAGCGCGGCGGCGCGCTGCTCCAGATCCGCATTGAGCGCACGGATGCGCTGTTCGGTTTCGCGCCGCGCGCTGATGTCGCGAATGATCGCGGTGAAATGGCGTTCGCCCCCCGCGTGCCATTCGGCAAGCGAAAGCTCGAGCGGGAATTCACGGCCATCCTTGCGCCGGCCGGCAAGCTCGACGCTGCCTTTGCCGACTATCCGCGCCGCACTGCCGCCGAGATAGCGTTGAAATCCGGCGTTATGCGCCTCGTAAAATCGCTCCGGCATCAGGCACGTAAGCGATTTCCCGATAAGCTCCGCGGCCGAGTAGCCGAACATGCGCAGGGTTGACGGATTGGCGTAGATGACGTTTCCCGTCCGATCGGCCGACACGATGGCATCGCTCGCGGTCTCCGCCACCGCCCGGAATTTCTCTTCGGCACGACGAACTTCGTTCGCGTAGTCTTCGAGCTCGCGGTTCTTGTGCTCGAGCTGTTCCACCAGCCGCGCGCGGGTCTCGGCGAGTTCCTTGGCGGAGCGCGCCTCGGATGCCTCGATCTCCTTGCGCAGCAACTGCACGCGGATGCGCCGGCTTTCGTCTTCGATTTGCTTGCGCCGCAACTGCGCGCGCACACGCGCCTTCAACACTTCCTGTTCGCTGGATTTCAAAACGTAGTCGTCGGCGCCGGTGCTAAGCCCCTCGATCATGGCCGCGCGATCTTCGCTCGCGGTCAGCATGATGAGCGGGATGTCGCGCGTGCCGGCCGAGCCCTTGATGCGCCGGCAGGTCTCGGTGCCGTCGAGGCCGGGCATGAGCCGGTCGAGCAGGATGCAGTCCACCGGTTGCGCCGCCAGCATTTCGAGCGCCTCTTCGCCGGAACGCGCCGGGATCACGTCGTAGCCCTCGCCGCGCAGCGTCGAGGTCAGCTCCTCCAGGTAGGTGAGGCTGTCGTCGACCGCGAGAATCTTTTTCGGGCCGAGCAGACTCGCGGTCTCGCGATTGGAATCCGCGCGGGCGCGCAGCACCGCCGCCACGCGCGCGAGCACGAGATCCATCTCGTCTTCCTTGCGCACGAACGCGTCCGCGCCGGCATCGAGCGCGTTCAGTTCGGCGCTGTGATCGAGCGTCGAGCCGGTGAGCATCACGCACGGCGTCTGGCGCAGCGCGGCGTCGAGCCGCAGCTTGCGCACGACGGTCGCGCCGTCGATACCCGGCAGCACGCCGTCGACGATGATCGCCGTCGGGCGGTTCGCGGCGGCGCTGCGCAGCCCTTCCTCGCCGCTGGCGGCGCCGATGACGCGATAACCCTGCTGCGCCAGGGCACGCGAGAGCGCGTCGCGAAACGTCGGGCTGTCGTCGATCACGAGGATCGTGGCGCCCGCCGCCGGCTCGGCCTCGTTGCGCTCGCCGAGCAGCTCGCGCGCACGCGCGACCACGTAGTCGCGATCGTAGGGTTTGCCGACGTAATCGTCCGAGCCGGTCATGAGACCGTGGATGCGATCGCGCACCTCCGCCTCGGCCGAGAGCATGAGGATGGGGATGTCCGCCTTGCCCGGCGTCGCGCGAATCTCTTTTATCAGATCCACGCCGTTGCCGTCCGGCAACAGCACGTCGAGCACCGCCAGGCCGATGGGTTTTTCGGCAAGGGCGGCGCGCGCCGCCGCCACCGTATCGCAACCGATCGCCTGCATACCGGCGGCGGTGAACGCCTCGATCAGATCCATGCGGACCGTGAGGCTGTCATCGACGATCATCACCGTGCCGTCGTTCATGCGTGCCTCGCGGCTTCGACGTCCTGTGCCAGCGCCGCCAGCGCCGGGCCGATCTCGGCGAGCGGCAACACGCGCGCGGCGGCGCCGATTCGTACCGCCTCGCGCGGCATGCCATGGACGACGCAGCTCGCTTCGTCCTGCGCGATCGTAAAGCCGCCGGCGCGGCGGATCGCCAGCAGGCCGTCGGCACCGTCGCGACCCATGCCGGTCAGCAGACACGCGGCCGCGGCCGCGCCGCATTCGCGCGCGATCGACTCGAACAGCACATCGACCGACGGCCGGCACGAGTGCCGCTCCGGCGCATCGGACAGATGCAACCGGCCGCCGCGCACGATCAGATGGCGACCCGGCGGGGCCAGCCACACGCCGCGCTCGTGCAGACGCTGCCCATCGCGCGCGAAGCCGGCGCGGTGCGGACTCTGCCCGTCGAGCCATTCGGCAAACGCGGAACCGAAGGGCTCGCCGATGTGCAGCACCACCAGCACGGGCAACGCAAAGCCGGCCGGCAAACCGCGCAGCACTTCCAGGATCGCCGCCGGGCCGCCGGTCGACGCGCCGAGCGCGACCAACCGGTACGGCATGGCGACTCGCAACGGCGGCGCGATGTTCGGCGGCGCCGACGCGGGCGCCATGGTCGCCGGGCCCAGACGTGCGCGCGGATGCGTGATGACCTTGATGCGCGCGATGAGCTTGACGGTCGATATCAGCTTGCGCTCCCAAGCCTCGTCCAGCTCGTCGCCGCGCGGCTTTTCCATGACGTCCAGCGCTCCCGCCGCCAGCGCCTCGTAGGTTTTGAACAGCTCGCCGCGATTGGTCGAGGACGAGACGATCAGGATCGGCGTGGGGCAATGCGCCATGATGTATTCGGTCGCCGCCAATCCGCTCATCACCGGCAGCATCATGTCGAGCGTGATCGCGTCCGGGCGCAACTGCGTGCACAGCGCGATCGCGCGTTTCCCGTCCTCGGCGTCGCCGACCACGTCGATATCGGGATCCGCCGCGAGCACTTCGCATAGGCGCCGGCGCACCGTGAGCGAATCTTCCACCACCAGCACGCGCAGTCGATTCATCAATGTAGCCCTACTCACGTCGTTCGTTCGTCGTGAGGTAAGAAGCGCACCAGCTTGGCGATCCGATCCAGGAACTCCACTTGGTCGAATTCGCTCTTGACGATATGGGCGCACGCCCCGGCCGCTTCGCCGCGCCTACGATCGTCGGTGGAATCGCGCGAAGTTATCAGTATGCACGGCACGTGGCGCAGCAGCGGATCGGCGCGCGCACGTTCAATAAAGGTGAATCCATCCATCCCCGGCATCTCCACGTCCACCAGGAACAATGCGAAATCGTTGCGCCGCGCGGTGTCGAGCGCCTCTTCGCCCGAGGCGGCGAGCGCGACGTCATAACCCGCCGATTCGAGAATGCTCTGTTCGAGCATGCGCGTCGTGAGCGAATCGTCGATCACGAGTATCGGGCGCGCCGCGGCGGCGGTGACCGCGGTACTCTCCGCCGACCGGTACGACGGATCGGCGAGCACCTCGGGATCGAGCACCGGTCGCGGATTGCCTTCGGTATCGATAAAGGCGCCGGCAATGAACGCACCGGCCGGCGCCAGCGCCGGCAGCGGACGCAGCATGACGGTCTCGGTCCCGATCAAACGATCGACGCCGACGGCCACGGTGGAAGCGGCCGAGGCGACGATCACCGCCGTGAGCGCGCGCCCGCTTACCTGGCCCGCGGAGGTCGATCGGTTGCGCAAGACCGACGTCGCGGCCGAGATCAGCGGGACCAACTCGCCCGCGTGCAAGATGGCATCGCCTCGCGGCGAGTGCGCGACCTCGGACGCGGGCACGCGCACGCTGGCGCGCACCGCGTCGAGCGGGATCGCCGCGATCTGACCGCCGGCCTCGACGACCAAGGCCTCGAGCGAGGCCAGCGACACCGGCACGAACAGCTCGATCGTGGTCCCGTATCCCGCGGCGGTTTGCACCGAGACCTCGCCGGCGAGACGCTCCGTGACTTCGCGCACCACGTCGAGCCCGATGCCGCGACCGGCAAGCTCGGTGACGCGGCCCTCGGTCGTGATCCCGCCCTTGAGCAGCAGCTTCAACAGTTCCGCCGCACCGAGCTGCTCGGCCGCGTGCGGCGGCACGCCTTTACGCTGGAGCGCGCGCCGCACGGCGTCGAGATCCACGCCGCGCCCGTCGTCGCGGCAGATAAAGGAGACGCGATGACCGCGCCGCACGACCTCCACCGCGACCCGTCCTTCGTCCGGTTTGCCGGCGCGGCGACGCTCGGCGAGCGGCTCGATCCCATGGGCGACGGCGTTGCGCACGAGTTGCACTAGCGCGTTCTGCATCGCGTCCAGCACGTGTCCATCGAGGCGCACGTCGCCGCCGCCGACCTCGAACGTCACGGGCTTGTCTGCGCTATGGGCGGCATCGCGCGCCACGCGCTCAAGCGCGTTAAAAACCGATCCGGCCGGCACCAGCCGCAAGCGCTCCGTCAGCTCGCGTGCCTGGCGCAGCTCGCGGTCCACGCGCTCGACGCTCACGGCGACATGGCGCTCGAATCCGGCAATGGCGCCGTGCAGTTCCTCGGCCAGGGAGCGCGACTTCGCCAGCGTCGCCGCCGGCTGCGCCGATCCTTGGGTATCGGCGAGGCGCGCTGACGCGAGCCGCTCGGCCAGCAGCGCCGCCATGTGGCGCGCGCGTTGCGCGCGGTCGACGGCGCCGCGCAGCGCCGCGAGCTCGCCGTGAACTTCGCCGAGCCCTTGCAGCAGCATATCCACCTCGGCCAGCTCGGCCCGCAACGTTCGACTCGACTCGGCGGTCGTCCGAACCTCCTCGCCCGGCGGCCCGGGAAGCGCGGCGAGCCTTGCCGCGATCGAATCGAGCGTGGCGAGCACGCCGTCGATGCGCTCGCGCGGAACCGCCGGGCCGCCGTCGCGGTACGGCGCCAACGCCTCCTCCATCGTGTGCGCCAGATCCGAAATCTCGCGCTGCTTGACTACGCGTGCCGCGCCCTTGAGCGTATGCGCCAGTCGCAGCAGCCGCGACAACTGCTCCGCGCCGGCGCCGTCCTTTTCCAGGTCGAGCGCGCTCTTCCCGAGCTGATCCAGCAGCTCGCACGCCTCGACGCGGAAGTAGCGGTACGGATCCTTCGCCACGGAATCGCTACGCCGTCGCCGCCTGCGGTTGAATCAGCCGCAGCAGCTCGCGCGACAACCCCGCGAGCTGCGAGGCGGTCTGCAACGTCTGCCCGGTGCTGGCTTCGGTCTCGTGCGTGGTCTGCGCGACGTCCGACACCGCGACCCG
>DASWLD010000079.1:0-4623 GCA_036396275.1 Burkholderiales bacterium | reverse complement strand
CCAATGGTATTTTCAATACCTCATGAGCCTGGGACCGCACGGCGCGCATACATTCTAAGAGAATGAAACCACAGACGAACGCGGATGAGCGCAGATGAAAACGCTGAATACGCTCTTGGCTGGTTTTCTTTTCCTGGCTGCCTTTCCGGTTCACGCCCAATTGCGGGTGTTTGCGTGCGAGCCGGAATGGGCTGCGCTCGCGCAGGAGCTTGGCGGCGACAAGGTTTCTGCGTTCAGCGCCACGACACCGCGGCAGGATCCGCATCACATCGAGGCGCGCCCGAGCCTGATCGCACGCTTGCGCCAGGCCGATCTCCTCGTGTGCACCGGCGCCGAGCTCGAAGCCGGCTGGCTGCCGATACTCCTGCGCCAGGCCGGAAACGGCAAAGTGCAACCGGGGCAAGCCGGCTACTTCGAAGCGGCGAGCGTCGTCGAGCGGCTGGAGATTCCCACCGTGCTCGACCGCTCGCTCGGCGACATCCACGCCGGCGGCAACCCGCACATTCATACCGATCCGCGGCGCATCGCCGTCGTCGCCGACAAACTGGGCGAACGTCTCGCCATCGTCGATCCGGCGAACGCCGGCTACTACGACGAGCGCCGGCAAGCATTCGCGCAACGATGGCGCCGGGCAATTGAGGAATGGTCGAAGCGCGCGGCGCCGCTCAAGGGCCTGCGGGCCGTGGCGCATCACCGCGACTGGATCTACTTGTACGACTGGCTCGGGATAAGGGACGCGGGAACGCTCGAAGCGAAACCCGGCATTCCGCCAAGCGCGGCGCATCTTGCCGCGCTGAAAGCCGCGCTCACGCGCGAACCCGCGCGCGTGGTTATCCGTACGCCTTACCAGGACCCTCGACCTTCGGAATGGATCGCGCGCGAAGCCGCGTTGCGCGCGGTCGTGCTGCCCTACACAGTCGGCGGCACACCGGGCGCGAAGGATTTGTACACGTTGTTCGACGAGACCATCCGCCTGCTGTTGGAGGCGCCCGCGTGAGCGTGGCCGCGCTCGACGTCTCCATTCTCGGCCCGGCGTTCGTCGCCGGGCTCCTGGTGCTCGCAACGCACGTACCGCTCGGGCGCGAAGTGCTCGCGCGCGGGATCGTCTTCATCGATCTCGCGATCGCGCAGATCGCAGGTCTCGGGGTGATCGCCGCCGACGCGCTCGGCTGGGAACCCCAGGGCTTCGCCGTGCAGATCGCGGCGGTGACGGCGGCCTTGCTCGGAGCGCTCGCGCTCACGTTCACCGAGAAGCGCTGGCCCGAGATCCAGGAGGCGCTTATCGGCGTTTCGTTCGTGCTGGCGGCCACCGCCGGCATCTTGTTGCTCGCGAACAATCCGCATGGCGGCGAGCATCTCAAGGATTTGCTCGTCGGCCAAATCCTGTGGGTCAGTTACAATCAGTTGGTTCCAATCGCGCTGCTTACCGCCGCGATACTCGCGCTCTGGTTCGGCGCCGGCGCCAAACTCGGGCGTATCGGCTTCTACGCGACGTTCGCGTTTGCCGTCACAGCCTCGGTACAGCTCGTCGGCATTTATCTTGTATTCGCGAGCCTGATCGTGCCGGCGCTCGCGATCCGTCGTCTCAGCGGTTGGCCCGCATTGTGGCGCGGCTATGCCCTCGGCGCGCTCGGCTATGCCCTCGGCATCGTCGCTTCGGCGCTGTACGATCTTCCGACCGGAGCCGTCGTCGTCTGCGCGCTGGCGCTCACCGCCGGCCTCGCGGCGGTCGGCGGTTCGGTCAAGCGTCGGGCCGCGTGAACCGGAAAAGTCTTATTTCTTCGAGCACTTGCCGCGCTTCTTCATGCCCTCGCACACACCGTAGAGATAGAGCGAATGGTCGTCGATGACGAAGCCGGCTTTCGCTGCGACGTTGCTCTGACGCTGTTCGATCTCACGGTCGTAGAACTCGAACACGCGCCCACATTCGAGACACACCATGTGATCGTGGTGTCCGCCCTGGTTGATCTCGAAAACCGAGCGCCCCCCTTCGAAATTGTGGCGGATCACCAAGCCCGCAGCTTGGAACTGCGTCAGCACCCGATACACCGTTGCAAGCCCGACGTCTTCGCCCGATTCGCGCAGGCGCTGATACACGTCCTCCGCGGTCAGGTGCGGATGCTCGGTGGACTCCAGGATTTCCAGAATTTTCAGCCGCGGTATCGTGGCCTTGAGCCCGGCCTTTTTGAGATCGGTGTTGGTATCGGGCGTGCGCTGCATGGCGGTTCGGGTGTCGGGAGTTACCCGCTTACAGTATGATGTGCCAGTTTAATGCACTTGCCGAGGAAGCAACACCAACAGATGCGGTTACTTTACGGCGTGGGGATGCTCCTCGCGTTGCTCGCCATGGCCGGCTGCGTGCAACCCTACAGAATCGAAATTCAGCAGGGCAATGTCGTGACACAGGAAATGGTCGACAAGCTCAAACCCGGCATGACAAAAAGCCAGGTGCGCTTCGTGCTCGGCACCCCGCTCGTGACCGATCCGTTTCATCCGGAACGATGGGATTACGTCTACCTATATAAGAAGGACGCGGACACACCCGTGCAAACGCAGCGACTCACGGTGATATTCGACGGGGATGCGATGAAGCAAGTCGCGGGCGACCTCGCGCGAGCACCGGCGGCGCCGCCCGAACCGCGCGACGACAAGCTCGGCGAGAGAATCAACTCACCGCAGAGCCGGCTGTCGTCCACGAACTAGCGGCTATTTCGGCCGCGCGCTGCGCCGCGCTCGGCGGCGTCGCATTTCCTTCGGATCGAGTTCCAGCGGCCGGTAGATTTCGACGCGATCCCCGTCGGCCACCGAATCCGTGAGCCGCACCCGCAAACCGAAGATTCCCACCGCTTGCCGCGCCAAATCGATTCGGGGAAATTGGGCCAGCAGCCCGGAGGCGGCGATCGCCTGCGCGACCGTGGCGCTCGCGGGAACCTGGACCGTGCGTGCCGCCTGTTCATCGGGCGTGGCGTAAACCACTTCCACCGTGATGCGGGGGCGTGTCACGGCGCCGCTGGGTGGCGCACACGCAACGGACGCGGCTTCGCGCCATCCGATCTCATGTATCCTCCCGTGAGAACACTTTGCGCAGCTCGCGCTTGGCGTTTTCGAGTCTCGCGCGATCGGTCGACGGCAGATTTCGCCCCGCGCGATTGATGTAGAAATTCAGCGTCGACATCGCCGAACGAAACGGATCGCTCTTGCGGCGCCGGCTGCGCAGCGCCGAGCGCTTGAGCGAGAGCGCGATCCGACGCGGACTTTTCAGAGCAAATACGCCCGGCTCGAGATCGAGCGCATTGCTCGATTCGGTCACCCGTTGCGCCCAGCGCTTTCGTTTGGACACGACCGCGTCAGCGCTTGCCGTACAGCTCGATCGCGCGGCTGTGAAAGGCATCGACCATGTGGTTCGCGATATTGTTGAACACCGGATTCAACACGGCGCCGACGACGCGATTGGCCGCTTCGAACTCCAGCTCGAACTCGATCTTGCAGGCGCGTTCGTCGAGCGGCGTGAAACGCCACAAACCGCGTAGATGGCGAAACGGGCCTTCGACCAATTCCATGTCGATCGATTCGTTCGACAGGAGCCGGTTACGCGTGACGAACGTCTTATTGACGCCCCGGTAGGCGATGGTGATGGCCGCCTCGACGATGCCCGGCGCTTCGTTGACCAGATGCGCGCCGCCGCACCACGGAAGGAATGTCGGGTACGACGGCACGTCGGCGACGAGCGCGTACATTTCGGCGGCGCTGTACATCACGAACGCGGAGCGATGAATTTTTTTCAACGCTTATAGTCGATGAAGCGCAATCAACAATATCAACAACAGCGGCGGCGCCAATAGCCGCAGCGTCCAGAACCAGGCGTCGAAGGAACACGGCGAGCGCATTGCCAGCTCGTCGCGCGCGGCGCCGGATTTCAGCAGCCAGCCGGCGAACACGGCCGTGAACAACGCCGCGAGCGGGAACATCAACTCCGCCGTCAGCGATTGCAGCACGTCGAACGCGCCGAGGCTCTTCTCGATACCCAGAATCTTGTACGAGAACGCCGCGTAGTTGAACGAGAATACCGTGACGAGTCCGAGCGCCCAGCCGGCCAGGCCGGTCGCCGTCGCCGCGCGCTGGCGCGTCATGCGGAAACGCTCCTCAAGCCACACGATCGCGGGTTCCAGCAGCGCGATGCCCATCAACATCGCGATGATGATGAGCGCCGCGAAATACGCACAGACCGCCCAGCGGCCGAACGGCAGATGATCGAACGCGAGCGGCAGCGCTTGGAACATCAGATTCGGACCCGACGTCGGCGCGACGCCGCCGCCGAACAGAACCGCGAAAACGAGCGTGGCGGCGACGATGTTTGTCGAAACGTCGACCCCGACCACCGTCACTCCCGCGCGTCCGATCGATGCGTCCGCCTTGAGATACGCGCCGTACATCATCGCCACGCCGGTACCGAGCCCCAAGCTGAAAAAAACCTGCGCCGCCGCGATAAGCCATGTGTACGGCGTGAGCTTCGTGAAATCCGGGTTGAAGAGATGGCGCGCGACGTCCTCCATTGCACCCGCGCTGGCCGCGTACGCCGCCAGCGCCAGCAACACCACATATAAAACCGGCACGAGCCAGCGC
>DASWLD010000078.1:0-2782 GCA_036396275.1 Burkholderiales bacterium | reverse complement strand
CAACCTCCGATCCTGTCGAGACTGCCACGCGATTGCCCGGTCCAGCTTGCGAACCTGCCGCGCGCTTTCTGCATCGGCGCGCAACGTGGTAATGGGGATCGTCGGTCATCGGCCGTAACGCTTAGAATCCGCGTGAAGACTTGGAAAAGAGCTGAACGTGCCAGGTGCCCGTGAAGAACGAGGGGACTAAAATGGTACGATTCCTCCGGGCTTATGGCCGGTCGATTCGGTCGCAACGATGCCGCAGCCACGAAATGCCCGCGGAAGTCGGGATCGCAATCGGGCTTGTAGATTTGATCCGGAATCGCCTGTTGGACCGCGCTAGCGAAGAACACCTGAAGAAATAACCCCAGAAGAATCTTGTGTCACACACTCCAGAGCGTTTGTGGCTACTCGGGACATTGACGTGGCTTTTCTATACTGGTTACCTGATTTTTTCGGGGCATTTATCAATTCCAAGTTCTGCCGCCAATGATCAGACATTAATTTTACTTGGTTCTTATCGGGCGTCTGTGTTCGCCCAGGTGTTCGTATATTCTGTCGTCGTGGTTCCCCCCGCAATGGTTTTGGGTCTGGGTTGGGTTCTGCATTGGCTGCTAAAGCGGCCCCACAAAAATAACGACTGATGCGACGCCGTGAAACGAAACAGATTCTCGAAAAATTTATTAAATCAACAATAGCGTTTCAACATATATGAACAAAATAGTCGGTACGGCGGGATATTTACATTTGAAAGGAGTTGAAATTATAGTCTCTGATGATTGTCGTTCTTACAGCAATATTCAATTGCAAGGGAATATATACGGCGGCGCCCGCCGACATTGGACGCGTTCCCAAATATTGAGGATGAAATCTATGAGAATGCGCAAGAACATAGGCCGTCGTCAAATAAGATTAATAATAACTCCTAAAAACCCGAAAAGGAAGACTACACCTCCGATTACCCCCGCCACTACTGCAACGTATTTGTGTTTAAATTCTTCCGCCATCGCAATCGACTCCCTTTCGTGTTCGATGTCAGTCCCCAACCCGGGAGATTCCCAAGACAGGGCGCCGCCGAGCTCCGCATTGCGCGTGATTCAATTGACTAGATTGACCGACCGCTGGAGACCGACGGTGACGGATTGTACCTCCGATAGATTCGCGTCGCCAGACTGTCGCGAGTGCCGGGTGGAGCCTGCGTTCGACGCCGGCGATGTGACGTCGAACGGCGCGACGGGTCACGTCCCCGAGCGTGGTGTAGGACGGTAGCGCGGCGCGCCGGAGCGACCGCAAGAGTCTGGCCAGGCAAGCCGCCGGCGTCGATCCTTGTTTGCGGCGCATACCTCATCATCGTATCCGGTCCATTAATCCAGGTTGCAAAGAAGCCTGGGCTGAAAATGTTTCTCGGTGCCCGCGCGCGAACGCCGAGGCCGACGCCACGCTGTTGGAGGAGATCGCCGCACCCGACGCGGATGGCCGCAAGCTTCTCACCGACGCGGGCGAGCGCATGCGGCTCACCGCGTGCTGCGCGTCGCGCGCACCCCGGCCGACCTCGAAAGCGCCGCGCCGCGCACGCGTGGTGAAGGTCGTGGACCTCACCGGGGCACATCGACCGGTCCCGGCCAAGCGCCAAGCCCCTCGGCGCATCGCTGTTTCGGCGCGCCGCGAGGCGCTATAATTCGCCCGGGCCTCGAAGGAGGATGACGTGGCGGAAACCTTGAGCGACGAAGCGGTCCGGACCTACGCCGACTTCGACAACCGCGCGCGCATCCGGAACATCGTCGCGAACCGCCGCTCGGCCAAGACGCTGCCCGTCATCGACTTCGCGCCCTACACCGACGGCGGTTCGCCGGCCGAGCGGCAACGCGTCGCACAGGCGCTGCGCGCCGCCTGCACCCATACGGGCTTCTTCTACCTCGCCAATCACGGCATCGGCGCGGCCGAGCTCGACGTCGCCCATGATTGGGGCCGCGTGTTCTTCGAATTGCCGCGCGACGTGAAGGCCGCCTGCGGCTACTCGCCGGTCGGCGGCAAGAACCCCAATCCCGCGCGGGACGAAGACGCGGACCGGAAGGAGACCTTCACCCCGCCGCGCCCACTGCTCCCGGACGAAATCGAGCACCCCTCGCGCACCATGCTGCGCTCGAGCTGGCCCGATCCGGCCGCGATGCCCGGCTTCCGCGAATTCCTCGAAGCGCACATCGTCAAGCGCATCCGCATCGCCCAGCGCCTGTGCCGCGCGCTGGCGCTGAGCCTCGACCTGCCCGAGGAGTATTTCGACGACGCCCATCGCTACCCGACGGGATCGACCACCTACAACTACTATCCCCCGCTCGATCCCGCCAAGGTCGGGCGCACCCAGTGGGGCATCTCGCCCCACACGGATTATGGCAGCTTCAGCCTGTTGTCGCAGGACGAGCTCGGCGGGCTCGAGGTGCGCGACCCGTCGGGCGAATGGATCGACATGCCGCCGAAACGCGGCATGTTCGTCGTCAACATCGCGGACCTGATGGCGCGCTGGACGAACGGCGTCTATGTCTCGAGCCTCCATCGCGCGTCGAACTTCAATGCGGGCGGCTGCGCGCGAATTTCGTTACCGCTGTTCTTCAACCCCTATTACGAGACCCGCATCGAGTGCCTGCCGACCTGCCGGGGCCCGGGCCGGCCGCCGAAATACGAGCCGGTCCTGGCCGGCCCCTACGTGCGGTCGCTGATCGAGCAATCGCAGCGCATCGGCCGGCCCGGCGTGATGCGCGAAACCGCCGCCGAGCGCATGAAGCCGTCGGAAGGCGTCTGACCC
>DASWLD010000077.1:0-18445 GCA_036396275.1 Burkholderiales bacterium | reverse complement strand
AGGGAAGAGACCGCCCGGTCCATGGGCATAATTCGCGGCAACCGTTTTTGGTCGGACGGCCTCTCCCGGAGGGAGAGCGGAACATCTTCGGTCGGCGGCAGCAGCCACGAAGAAACTCTGCATCGTCTCGGGCTCGCCCCTTATCGCTCGTTTCCGGCGAAGATACTTTCCCAGGGTCAGCGCCGACGTCTTGCGCTGGCGCGTGTGCTCGTCGCGAACAAACCGCTCTGGATTCTGGACGAACCATTCACGGCGCTCGACGCGCGCTCTTGCCGGCTCATCAGCGAGTTGCTCGCGCAACATCTCGCGCGCGGCGGCATGGCGGTTGTCGCGTCGCATCAGGACATCGACATACCGGAAGCAAACCGCAACCGCATCGACCTGGATACCTTGCGCGCGCCGAGCCACTTTCAGGTGACGCCAGCAATTCCCCCCGAGCAGCATCCCGCGTGATTGAACTCTTAGGCGCCGCGCTCTGCGTTGTCCGCCGCGACTTGTTGGTGTCGTTGCGCCGTGTACAGGACGTGCTGACACCGGTAATTTTTTTCGCCATCATCGTGGCGCTGTTCCCGCTCGGCGTCGGGCCGGAACCCGGCGTGCTCGCCACACTCGCGCCGGGCGTGCTGTGGGTCGCGGCTTTGCTCGCGACGATGTTGTCGCTCCCGCGCATGTTCGCGAACGACCATGCCGACGGCACGCTCGAGCAACTCCTGCTCGCCCCGCACCCGCTGGCCGTGCTGGTGCTCGGCAAAGTGTTTGCGCATTGGTTGCTGACCGGCCTACCGCTCGTATTGCTGTCGCCCCTTTTGGCGCTGCAATTGCAACTTCCGTCGGATGCCTTTACAGCCCTCATCGGGTCGTTGCTGTTAGGCACGCCGGTACTGAGCCTACTCGGCGCCACCGGCGCCGCACTCACGTTGGGATTACGCGGCGGCGGTGTGCTAATTTCGCTCCTGGTGCTGCCGCTGTATACTCCGATTCTGATTTTTGGCGCCGGCAGCGTCGCGGCCGCCACCACCGGTTTGGATACGGAAGCCTATTTCTCTCTCCTCGGTGCTTTTCTGGTCTTGGCGTTGAGTTTCACGCCATGGGCGACTGCGGCGGCGCTACGTGTGTCGATCGAATGAACATATATAAGCATGCATCACCGAAAACGTTCTACCCGCTCGCCGGCAAACTGATTCCGTGGTTCGCTGTAGTCACGGCGATACTGCTTGGCATCGGGTTGTATCAGGGGCTATTTGTCGCGCCGCCCGACTACCAACAAGGCGAAAGCGTACGCATCATGTTCGTGCACGTTCCCGCCGCCTGGATGTCGATGTTTATCTATGTCGTCATGGCCGGCGCGGGCGCCGCGGGTCTTATCTGGAACGCCAAGCTTTCGGAAATCCTCGCGCGCTCGTGCGCGCCGATCGGCGCCTGGTTTACGTTTCTCGCACTCGTCACAGGATCGATCTGGGGAAAGCCAATGTGGGGCACGTGGTGGGCGTGGGACGCGCGCATAACGTCAGAGCTGATTCTGCTGTTTCTTTACCTCGGTTTCATCGCGCTGCAAGCGTCGATCGACGATCCCAAGCGCGCCGCGCGCGCGGCGGCGATTCTCGCACTGGTCGGCGTCGTGAACATTCCGATCATTCACTTCTCGGTCGAATGGTGGAACACGCTGCACCAGCCGGCGTCGGTGTCGCGCATCGGCCGGCCGCGCATTCACATCAGCCTGCTGATACCGTTATTGCTTATGGCCGTGGCATTCACGACCTATTTCGTCACCGTGGCGCTGCTGCGAATGCGCAACGAAATACTCGAACGCGAGCGCCACACGTCGTGGGTCGCGGAATTGATCGGCGAAAAATCCTAGCTATCGCGAGCACACAACGATGGGACAATACGGATCGTACATTCTCGTCGCCTACATCTTGGGCGCTTTCGTCCTCATCATTAACGTGATCCTGCCGTTGCGCCGGCGCAAAATCGTGCACGAACGGCTGCGTGAATTTTACCGCGCGCAGAAGCAATCCCGATGAAACCGCGCCACAAACGTTTGGCCATAATCGCGGTCGGTGTCGTCGGATTAACGGCCGCATCGCTGTTCGTGCTGAACGCGTTCCGCAGCAATCTGGTTTTCTTCTATTCGCCGACGGAAGTATTGAGCGGCGCGGCGCCGGCCGATCGCACGATCCGCATCGGCGGCATGGTCGAGCAGGGCAGCGTGAAGCGCTCGGCCGACGGATTGAAAGTTGACTTCGTCGTCACCGATATGAACCAGCGCCTGCCGATACACTACGAAGGCGCCCTACCCGATCTGTTTCGCGAGGGTCAAGGCATCGTGGCGCAGGGCCGTCTGAATACCGGCGGGCGGTTCATCGCCAAGGAAGTGCTCGCCAAACACGACGAGAATTACATGCCACCGGAAGTCGCGAAGGCGATGCAAGGCGGAACGTTCGCCCCCGGCGCGGAAACCAAGAAGCCGTGAAGAAGTTCGCCATTCCGATCGCGGTCTTCGTCGCGCTTGGGCTTTTGCTCGCCTACGCCATTAGGCAGATGCAGTCGGGCGAGTATTCGCCGCGCGACATCCCGTCCCCGCTGATCGACAAACCGCTCCCTGCGTTCGAGCTGCCGAACCTCGCCGACCCGGCGCAGCGCGTCAAGAAATCCGATCTCCTGGGACGCGTGTATTTGTTGAACGTATGGGCGTCATGGTGCGCCGCGTGCCGCGACGAGCATCCGTTGTTAATCACTTTGGCACGCGAAAAGCGCGTCCCGATCATCGGCCTGAACTACAAGGACGACCGCGATGATGCGCTGCGTTGGCTGCAACAGCTGGGGAACCCGTATGAACTCAGCATCGCCGACCGCGACGGTCGCGTCGGCATCGATCTTGGCGTGTATGGCGTCCCGGAGACGTTTTTGGTCGACCAGACCGGGGTCATCCGCAAGAAACACATCGGGCCGATCACGGAAAAATCCTGGCAGGAAAGACTTCTACCGGTAATCGAGGAGCTGTCGCGCACGCCCGCGCGCACTCCAGCCGGTTAAGGCTAGACCGCGCTATTGCGCCGCCGCCGGCTCGGTCTGGCGCTGCCCAAGCCATTCGACAAACCCCGCCTCCGCCAGTGGTTGGCTGAACAGGTAACCCTGAAACACGTCGCAGCCCATGTTCGCAAGCGCGGTGCGCTGCACCGGCGTTTCGACACCTTCGGCGACAACCCGCAACTGCAAGTGACGCGCGATCGCGATGATCGCCTCGATCAACTTATCGCCGTCCGGGTTCATCCCGTGCACGAAACTGCGATCGATCTTCAACTCGTGGAACGGCAGCCGCCGCAGATGCGCGAGCGACGCGTAGCCGGTGCCGAAATCGTCGATTGAAAACTGCACGCCGATTCCCGCAAGGTCACGAATCTTTGCCGCGAGATCGTCCAGGTTGTTCAAGAACGCACTCTCCGTGATTTCCAACGTCAGGCGCGACGGGTCGATCTCGGCCGCGTCGATCGCCTCCCGGACCTTCCGGGTAAAATCAGGTCCCGCCAGCTGCCACGGACTCACGTTGATGGAAAATCGCGCGGGCACCGCGAACCGCGCCCGCTGCCAGTTTCGAATATACTCACACGCGCGATTCAGCACGTAGTCGCCAAGCGGATGAATCAGCCCGGTTTCCTCGGCCACCGCGATGAATCGCGCCGGCGGAACGTAGCGCCCCTTATCGATCCGCCAGCGCAGCAATGCCTCCATGCCGACCACCCGATCCTGGGCGTCGAGTTGGGGCTCGAAGCGCAACTCGAACTCGTTTCGCTCCCGCGCCAACCGCAAGCCACGCTCGATACGCAATCGTTCGTCCGCTTCCTGTTGTAATTGCCCCGCGTAGACTTTGACCGCCCCCCGTCCCGATGACTTCGCCCAGTACAGCGCCATATCGGCGTGACGCATGAGACCGGCTTCGTCTTGCGACCGATCGGAGATCAGTACGATGCCCGCGCTGGCGCCGATCACCAGCTCGTGATCGCCGATAATGAACGGTCGCGCGATAGCCGCGATGAGCGCATTCGCCGAACGAACCGCTTCCCCCTCGGCAGGCGGGTGTGCCTCCGCCAAATCGCGCAGCAAAACGGCGAATTCATCGCCGCCGAGGCGAATCGGTTCGGATTCCGCCGCGAGTGCCGCCTGCAACCTTCGCGAAACTTGGCGCAGCAGCTCATCGCCCAAATCGTGTCCGAGGGAGTCGTTGATGGTCTTGAAGTGATCGAGATCGAGCAACAACAGCGCCGCGTGGCGCTGCGATGCGCGCGCCTGCGCCATCGTGCGCCGCAGGCTGTCGCGCAACTGGCGCCGATTCGGCAAATCGGTCAGGTAATCGTGATACGCCATGTGCCGCAGCTTTACTTCCGCCGCCTGCCGCCGCGCGCCCTCGGCGCGCAGATCGGCAAGACTCGTCTCCAACGCGATGGAGCGGCGATGCAGTTCACGGCTGAGGAAGATACCCATCAGCACCACCAGCACCGGCGCCACCAGCTCGGTCGTGTACAGCGAGCGCAGGTGCAAATTGTCGATCAGCGCGACCAAGATCACCGCGCTGAACTGCATCACCACGTAGGTTGCGAACGGCCAAACCGGACCGTGGCGGCGCTTTCCGCGGGTAACCCAACAACGGTACAACGCCCACACGAATACGGCGACGGTGGCGGCGTAGTAGATCCAAGCGGCGGACGTCGTCGACGTTCGAAAGTAGCCGACGCGTTCGCCCCACGGCAACGTCAAGGGTGAATCCGGCGTGATCGTTGCGTGGAGAAAACCGTAAGGCGAATTGAAATTGGCGAACAGCAGGACGCCAAATAACGCCGCGAAGCCCGCAACCCAGCGCCACGAGCGTGGCTGATCCGTGTAGCAGGCGATAAACCAAACCAGCGTCGGGTAAATGAAACAGGCGAGCGCCAGCTGCCATCGCTTGATCCGCCCGGCGTCAGCCGCATCGATCGCCTGATACCACTCGGCCGACAATGGAAACAGCGCGGCGACCAGTAAGCACAGAACGCCGAAAGCCAGGAACACCGGCTCACGGCGCAGCAAAACGCCGGTAACCACGAAATGAATTCCGGCGAACAGGCAAACGCCGGATGCGATCCACAATGCCGGAACGAAAATGGAAGTCACGTCGTCGCCCCCGCCCTTTTTGTTTTTCCCGAACGTCCGACTAATCTCGGGCTCGGCGTACTATACACGCACCCACAGGGAATGCGGCGAGGCGAGTTTTGCTACTTTGCTTTCGCCGCTTCGGAGCGGGCGCTGTCGATCGCGTGCTTGAGCTGCGGTACTACCTCACTATCCGGCGGTAACAGTTTGAGTAATTGATTCCAATAAGCGATCGCCTCGGAAAAGTTCTGCTCCTGGTACGACGCAAACCCCAACGCCCACAAGGCGCCCGCATGGTTCGGCTCGAGCTTGTGCAGCTTTCGAAACAAGCCGACGGTCTCGGCCGACATGCGCGATTGATCGCGCGACATCAGAAACGCGCCGTAGGCGGAGATAATTTCCGGATCTTCCGAAGCAAGCTGATAAGCGCGCGCGTAGGCGCTCCCCGCGTCCTCATCGCGACCGAGCACGTCGTAAGACCGCCCAAGCCGTGCCCAACCCTGCGGATCGTTCGGCTGCTCCTTGAGGCGCTTCTCCAGGCGCGCGACCATCTCGCGCGCCATCGGCGGCACTTCGCCTCCGGCAACGGGCACGGATGCCGGTGAGGCCGCCGGCGTCTGCGCCAGCTGCTTCAATGCACCGACACTCGTTAGGAAATAAAGGCTGATCGACACGAGCGGAAGCAGGAGCACGAGCACAAAAACGGTAGCCAGCCACACCGGCCGGGCCGACGCGCTTTCCGATACCGGCGGCGGCGGCGGCGACGTTTCCAAATCGCGCAAGACCCGCGCCAGTTCCGCGTCCAGCCGTGCGCGCTCGTCGACGGCGATTTGGCCGTCGACATTGCGATCCGCTTCTTCCACATCGAGCTCGCGCAGCTGCGCGAGTAAGCGTTCGCGCAACTGCTCGAGACCGTCGCGGTCCACCGTCGACGGCACCGGCCGCGTGCGCACAGCACGCGCCAAAAACCAAACGGTCGCCAGCGCGATCAACGCGGCGAATAAGATAAGTCCGATCATTGCGTGGCTTGACGTTTCGCTTCGCGGATGCGCGCGGCGTCCTCGGCGGAGATTTTCGGCGGCGGCGGTAGCGGCACGCGGCTCGCGCGGCGCAAGTACGCGAACGCCGCTAGCGCGAGCACGCCGAAAAGAACGAGCGGTCCGAGCCAGATCCAGACGCCGGGACCCTCGTAAGGCGGCTTCATCAAGATATAGTCGCCGTAGCGGGCGACGAAATAGTCGACGATTTCTTTATCGCTCTTTCCGGCTATCAGTTGTTCGCGAATGATCTGGCGCATGTCGCGCGCCAAGTCGGCATCCGATTCCGACACCGGCTGGTTTTGGCAAACCGTGCAGCGCAAGCGGCTCGCGATCGCGAGCGTATGGCGCTCAATAGGGTCCTCGGACACCTCGGCCGCCAGGCCGGTCGAACACCAAAGCAGCAACACCAGAAGAAATCGCCGCATGTTACTTCGATGCGGCCACCGCCGCGCTCACCGCCTCTTTGACGCGCGCCGCCCGCCGCCGGCCGCTCAGCGATAACCCGAGTCCGGAGAGCATGATCGCGCCGCCGATCCATATGAATTGCACCAACGGGTTCACGTACGCCCGCACGGCCCAGCGCCGATCATCGACCGCGTCGCCGAGCACGACATAGACATCGCGCAGCGGAGTCGAATCGATGCTGGTTTCCGTCATCGGCGCCTGCTGGCGCAAATAGGAGCGTCGCTGCGGCGTGAGCACTCGATCGACGTTGAGCAGGCGCATGCGGGCTTCGACCGCCCGGTAGTTCGGACCCTGCACGGTACGGACGCCTTCGAGTTTCAGCCGCTCGCCTTGCAGCTCGAGCACGTCGCCGGGTGCCATCACCACCGACGTTTCCGTCCGGAACAACCCCGAACCGACCAATCCAAGCGCAACGATCACGATCCCGAAGTGCACCACCATACCGCCGTAATGGCGCCGATTGCCGAGCACGGTCTTGCGCGCGGCGCGCAGCCACGGTTCGCTCATTTGCGCCCGCCGTTGGCGAATCGCGCGCAGGTAATCGGTCATCAGTGCCGTGCCGGCAAAGAACGCGAGCCCGGTACCGACCGGTCCGGTCCAGTGCCCGCTGTCGAAAAGGACCGCCATCCCGACGGCGACTGCTACACCGACGATGGCCGGCACGGTCAAGTGCTGGCGCAACCGCGTCGGATTGGCCTTGCGCCACGGCACGAGCGGGCCGATCGCCATCAGCAGTATGAGCACTAGGAAAATCGGCACCATCACCGTGTTGAAATACGGTGCGCCGACCGTGAGCTTGGCTCCGGTAAGCGCTTCGAGACCGAGCGGATACAGCGTACCGAGCAGTACGCTGGCGCAGGCGACCGTGAACAGCACGTTATTCCAAACGAACAGCGACTCGCGCGAAAGCAGCGACGTGACCGACTCTTCCGCTTGCTGAAACCGACCGCGCACGAGAAATATGCCGAACGAAGCGCCGAGCACGATAGTCATGAACATGAGGATATAGGCGCCTCGACCCGGATCGACCGCGAAGGCGTGCACCGAGGACAACACGCCGGACCGAACCAAAAAGGTTCCGAGCAGCGACAACGAAAAGGTGCTGATAACGAGAAAAATATTCCAGGTGTGCAGCATGCGCCGGCGATCCTGTACCGTGATCGAATGCACCAAGGCCGTGCCCAGGAGCCACGGCATGAACGAGGCGTTTTCGACCGGGTCCCAGGCCCAATACCCGCCCCAGCCGAGTTCGTAGTAGGCCCAACCGCCGCCGAGCAAGATGCCGCCGGTCAAGAAACCCCACGCAACCAGCGTCCAGCGCCGGATATGACCGACCCAGAGCTCGCTGCGCCAGCGGGTGATCAGCGCGGTGATCGCAAATGCAAATGGAACCGAGAAACCGACGTAACCGAAGTACAGCATCGGCGGATGAAATGCCATGCCCGGATCTTGTAACAACGGATTGAGATCATGGCCGTCCGGCGGCGCCGGCAGCAAACGCTCGAACGGACTCGAAAGAAATAGAATCAGGCCGAAGAACCCGACCACCAGCGCTCCCTGCACCGCGAGGATCGCGGGCAGCCGCTCGGGATAATGCCGCCGGCCGTGCCACACGACCAGAAGCGTGTAGAGGGTCAGCACCCAAACCCATAAATACAAGGAGCCCTCGTGCCCACCCCACAGTGCGGCCACCTTATAAAGTATCGGCAGTTGTGTGTTCGAGTGCTGTGCGACGTACGCGATCGTGAAGTTGCCGGTCACAAACGACTGGATCAGCGCAGCGCCACCGATGGTTGTCAGCGCAAACACCGCAACCGCGGCATTGATGCCGATGGCGGCCAGCCGCGGCGCGCGCATGACGCGCGCAGCGACTGGGGCCAGCACTTGCACGAGCGCCACCACCATCGCCAGGTACGCGGCATAGTGTCCGAACTCAACTAAGTAGAGGGATGAATTCACGGTCTCTCAGCAATCCGCGGGTTGAAAAATGAGCGCTCCAATGCGCCCCGGGATTCTACAATAAGAACGAATCGAGCCATTGCGCTTATTAACAGAATTTGTGGATAACTATGTGGTTAAGTCTGCTATTGCCGCACGAAATGGCCCTACGAAAAAGCCCTGGTATCAGTTTGAACAAATTTTAAACAAATTCTCGGCGCCCAAAAAACAAAGGCTTAGGCAGTTTCACGAACGCGGTCGCGCACGCGTAAACAATGGCTTGCCAAATCGAATTTCCGCTGTGTACATAAAATACTCAGTCAATTCATGACTATCCGGTGCGACGCATGAACGCCAAGGCGATGCCGAGGAATATCACCAGCGGTACGGTGGCCGCGACGATCGGTGGCACGCCGTAGATGAGTCCCAGGTACCCGAAGCTGCGATTGACCACGACGAACAGCAAGCCGAGCGCGATGCCGACAAATATGCGTTGCGCCATACCGCCGCTGCGCGCCGGGCGAAAAACAAAGGGTGTCGCCAGCAGCACCATCAGGGCGGTGGCGAGCGGCATCAGGCACTTTTGCCAGAACGCGAGCATGTATTGGGCGACGTCCTGATTGTTCGCGCGCAAATGCCGGATGTACGCATGCAATTGCATGATCGAAAGCGCTTGCGGGCTCGTGGTGAATACCGCGACGTCCTCCGGGGTGATGGCGGCGTTCCACTCCATCGCGTCCACCGTCCGGCTGTCGACGGTATCGGGCGCGATACGACTGCGCTCGACCTGTTCGAGCCGCCAACGCGCATCGGCATACGTCGCGCGCGCCGCGTAAGTTTGTTCACGCAGTTTGTAGTCGGGAGAAACATCGTATAGGTTGACGCGCAAGAGACTCAGGTCGGGCAACACCTCGCCGATATTCACGAACGACGACCCGTCCCGCAGCCATAGTCCCGTCCTGCCCTGCTGGAAACCAACCTCGAGCGCTTGCGCCCGGCCGATTTCGGCCCGCGTTTCCGACACCGGCGCCACGTACTCGCCCACCAGCACCGCCGCGATCATCAGGAACAGCCCGGTCTTCATCGTGGACCCGACGATGCGCGCCTTCGAGATACCCGCGGCCCGCATGGCCACCAATTCCGAGTTGAGCGCCAGCGTCGACAAGCCGAGCAAGGTGCCGATCAGCACGGTCACGGGAAAGATCTCGTAGAGCTTGCGCGGCTGCGAGAGCACGATGTACCGCGTCATTTCGTATAAGTCGAATCGGCCCTTGCCGTAGTCCGGCAGCGCGTCCACCAGAACGATGAAAACAAACAGCGCGGTAAACACGCCGAGCACCAATGCCGTTCCGATCAGCATGCTGCGGCCGATGTGCCGGTCTAAAATCGTGTACATCAGCGCCACAACACCGTTCGCACCGGCGGGAGCAGCGGCCGGTTGCGAGCGCGTTGAAAAAATAGGTACAACGCGATCGCCAGCATGACCGCGTGGACCCACCACATGCCGACGCCGTTCGGCACCTGACCCTTCTTGAATAAGATCTGACCGAGCCCAAGCAGGTTCGAGTAGATGAAATAAACCAAGATGGCTCCGAACAAGTTGGCCAGTCGACCGCGCCGCGCGTCGGTGTGCGCCAGAACCAAAGCGAACAACGCGAGAATGAAAACATGGAGCGGCTTCGCCAGGCGCCACTGCCACTCGGCCGCTGCGTCGATACCGGGCGTCGCCAGCAGTACCCGCGTCGGAAGCCCGGCGATGGTTTCCGGGGGCGGGACGATCGGTTTCTGATCGAGCCAAACGGAATAGCGCTCGAAATGCGCGACACGATAGTCCGCCTGCGCCGGCGTCCCGTCGTATACCCATCCGTCTTGCAGCACGACCCGGCGTTGGCCGGTCTCGCGGTCGACGTACGATCGGCCGGACCGGGCCAGAATTACGCGTGAACGACCACCCGACGCGTTACTTAAGAAGACTCGCGCCATCGTGCCGTCGTCGTCCACGGATTCGGCGTACAAGATACGCCCGCCGGCGGCGGATTCCGTGAATGCACCGGGCGCGATGCCGGCGAGTTCCGGACGCTGGTTTCCCTCCGCTTTGACCTGCTCGATCGCGCGCGCCGTGTAAGGCGTGAGAACGAATGCCGAAGCCGCCACCAAGGCGCTGACGATCGCCGCCAAGAGCATGACCGGCCTGAGTAGCTGCCCGAGCCCTACGCCGCAGGCGGCAAGCACCGTCATCTCACTGTCCCGATACCAGCGACTGAACGTCAGGAGCACGCCGAGATAAAAACCCAGGGGCAACAGCAGGTCGATGCGGCGCAGCGTCTGCCAGAAGATCACCTGAAGGACCACTCCCTGGGCGTAATCGCCGCGCACGGTTCGACCCAGCGTCGCGGTCAGCCCAAAGAGCACCAGCACGACCGTAAGCGCCGCGACGATCCCTGCCGCGGCCTGGATCGCTTCGCGATAGAAAGCGCGATAGATAATCACCCGGTTCGCGCGCCGGGAAGCTTTGACAAGGATCGGAAAAACAGCGGAAAATGCTGCGCCATCGGTAGCGACGGTCGGAATTGGCGTGCGACGAGGTGATTTCCGTTCACGCGAATCGGTAAATGCTTGAGCGGCAACAACAACCGGAGCGGGTGACCCAGCGGCAATATACCATATTCCGCTGCTGCAAACGGCCCGCGACGCAGGCGAAACAATGGACTACAGCGTAAAAAGCGGAACACCGGAAAAGCAACACAGCGCTTGTCTCGCGGTTGGCATCTTCGCTCCCAATAAATTATCCGCGCCCGCGCAGCTGCTGGACCAAGTTACCGGCGGTGCCATCAAACAGATTCTCCGGCGCGGCGACCACGGCGGCAAGGCCGGCGAAACCCTACTCCTTCATCATCTGCCGAATTCGCCGGCCGAACGGGTGCTGCTCGTCGGTTGCGGCAAGGAAAAGGAATTCAACGAGTCGCGCTACCGCGAAGCAACAGCGGCCGCAATCAATGCCCTCAAGAAAACCGGGGCGGCCGAGGTTACGTCGTTCCTGACCGAACTCGATGTGAAGGGACGCGACGTCCCATGGAAAGTGCGCCAAGCGGTGGAAATCACGGAGGCGGCGCTTTACCGATTCGATAGACTTAAGAAGAAGGATGAAAACGGCGAAAACGATCGTCGCGCACTGAAGCGCATGGTGCTCGCGGTCCCTCGGCGCAGCGATTTGCCCTCGGGCGAGCAGGCCGTGAAGGAAGCGATCGCCATCGCGGGCGGCGTGAACCTGGCCAAGGATCTCGGCAATCTACCCGGCAACATCTGCACCCCGACGTACCTCGCCGAACAAGCGGTCGCGCTCGCCAATCAATATGGATTGAAGAGCACCGTGCTTGACGAAGCCCAGATGCGCGAACTCGGCATGGGTTCGCTGCTGTCGGTGGCGCGCGGGAGCCGGCAGCCGCCGAAGTTGATCACGCTCGAGTATCGCGGCGCCGGCGGATCCGAACCTCCGATTGCGCTGGTCGGCAAAGGCATCACGTTCGATACCGGCGGCATCTCGATCAAGCCCGCGGCGGCGATGGACGAAATGAAGTACGACATGTGCGGCGCGGCGTCCGTGCTCGGCGCGATCAAAGCCGCGGCCGAACTGAAGCTGCCGATCAACATCGTCGGCGTCATCCCGAGCGCCGAAAACATGCCGGGCGGCGACGCAAATAAACCCGGCGATATCGTCACCAGCATGTCGGGAAAAACCATCGAAGTGCTGAACACCGACGCCGAGGGCCGGTTGATTTTGTGCGACGCCCTGACGTACACGGCGCGCTACAACCCCGCCGCCATCGTCGACGTCGCCACGTTGACCGGCGCCTGCGTCATCGCGCTCGGCGGCGCGGCATCCGGTTTGCTCGCGAACAACGACACGCTCGCGCGCGAATTGTTGAACGCCGGCAAGTACACCTGGGATCGCGCCTGGCAGTTGCCGCTGTGGGACGACTACCAGAAGCAACTGGACAGCAACTTCGCCGACATCGCCAACATCGGCGGCGGGCGCGAGGCCGGCACGATACTCGGCGCCTGCTTTCTCTCGCGCTTCGTGACCAAGGCGAAGTGGGCGCATCTCGACATCGCCGGCACCGCGTGGAAATCCGGCAAGGAAAAAGGCGCCACCGGTCGGCCGGTGCCGTTGCTGACGCAATTCCTGATTCAACGCGCGCGTAAGGAACCCGCGGCTGCGGAATGACGCGCGTCGATTTCTATTTGCTACCGGGCGCCGAAGGGAACGGCAAGGAGCTTGCGGCTTGCCGGCTGGCGCAAAAGGCGTACCGCCTGAAACACCGCGTTTACATACTCACCGATGGTCCCGACGCGTCGGCCAATCTCGACCGGCTGTTGTGGACGTTCCATCCGAACAGCTTCGTACCGCACCAAGTCCAAAGCGATCCGGCCGACGTGAATCTCCCGGTGATGATCGGGCATGACGTGCCGCCCGACACGTTCGGCGATGTGTTGATTTCGCTCACCGCGGAAGCGCCGGAATTCTTCGATCGTTTCGAGCGCGTCGCGGAAATCGTCGGCGCGGATGAAACCGAGCGCGCCGGCGCGCGCGAACGCTTTCGCCGCTATCGCGATCGCGGCGTCGACGTTCAGACCCACAACCTGTAGCGAGGCGCGTCAACGGGTCATGGCGAACGAGAAACCGAAGCATAAGCCCCAGAAGAAACGCACCCTGGAGGAAGTGCTCAAGTCGCTTCAGGACTTGGTCCGCAACGATCTCGTCAGCTCACGACCGGCGCGCCAGACGTGGCGCGAGTCCGGCCGGGAGGAGCAGGTGCCGAACGCCGCCGGCAACGAACCCGATACGTTTCACAAGGCGCTGTTCAAGCTCGATCAAATCATCAACGAAAAGATCATCGAGCCGGTGGAACGCGCGCAGCAAACGCCACCGGAACCGTTGCTGCCCGACGAAGTGATCGAGATCGAGTGGGACGTCGACCAACCGGTTGCGCAGAACGCCGCCGACGATCAGCAAACGGACATCGCCACCGAAGATCTCGCCGCGCTGGACCGCGCGTCGGCGTCGCTCGAAACCATCGAGATAGAGCCGCTCGAACCGCCGCCGGACCCGTCCCTCGCCGAGCGTGACGCGCTCGCCCCGGCCGAGGAGACGTTGGAGGCCGCTCCGGCGGAGCCGATCGAAGAAGCGCAGGCGGAGTCGATTGAAATCGAAGCTATTGCGCCGCCCGAATCGCCCATCGATGAGTCGATCGATCTCGCGCCCGCGCCGGAGTCCGCGGACGTACCGGATCTTCAGCGGGGTTTTGATTTCAACGCGCCGGCAAGCGCAGGGCCGACCGAACCACCGACAAAACCGCCGGTCGAGACGCCGCCCGCGACCATTGCGCTGGCCGAGAACCCCGATTCACGGCTATCGGATGACCTCACGATTGTCGATCTGTCGGAGGACGCGGCGGTTGCATCGGACAAACCCGAGGAGCCGCCGGAACGGCCCGAGGTCCTTACGGTCGAATCGAGGAGCGCGGTCAAGCGCGATGCCTATACGGTCGAATTCACCGTCCAGTCGACCGCGCCGGAGCCCATTATTCCGAAGACGCCTAACGCCGAGGCGAAAGCGGCAGCCTCGATACGGAGCGACACACCCACGAAGGATGACGCCCATCAGCCACCGAAAGATTCCGCGGTGAAGGGGAGAAACCCGCCCCGCGATTCCGCGAGAACGCCCGGGAAGCCGCCCGAGAGGCAACGGGAGACGCCCGCATCTCCCGGATCGGCCGGCGCGCCGGAAGAGATCCCGGTGCTGAACGAGGTAGCCGATATTTCCGCACCGACCGCCCCGACGTTGCCCGCGGCGACACACGCGCGCGATATCGCAATCCGCGTTATCGCCAAGCTCAACATCGAGCGGCGAAAGGCCGGCGAGAAGCCGCTCGATATCAAGACGATCGAGCGCTTGCAGCAATACCTGGCCGAGGCGTTGAGCAAGCGCGCGCTAAACAAACCGAAGTAACAACTACGTCGTGTTTGGACGCGTCGGCGTGTTTCCGCGGGCTCGCGCGTCGGATCCTGCCGCGGACGGCGAGAATCGCTACAATCCGTTTTTTCGACCGAGCCATCCATGACAAACGACAAAAGCGCAGCCACGGACCACGGTCCGGGCGAAAACGCGCTGAGCAAGTCTTACGATCCGCACGCGATCGAGCGGCGGATTTACCAAACCTGGGAGAGCCGCGGCTGCTTCGCGCCGTCCGGCAAAGGACCGGCCTATTGCATCGTCATTCCGCCGCCGAACGTCACCGGCGTGCTGCACATGGGTCACGCGTTTCAGGACACGCTCATGGACGCGCTTATTCGCTATCACCGGATGAAAGGCTGCAATACATTGTGGCAAGCAGGCACCGACCACGCCGGCATCGCCACACAGATGGTCGTCGAGCGCCAGCTCGAACTCGAAGGCAAAACCCGCCACGATCTCGGACGCGAGGCGTTCGTCGAGCGCGCGTGGCAGTGGAAGCACGAGTCCGGCAACACGATTACGAAACAGCTGCGACGCATGGGCGCGTCGCTCGATTGGTCGCGCGAGCGCTTCACCATGGACGAGGGCCTGTCGCGCGCGGTAACGGAAGTGTTCGTGCGGCTCTATGGCGAGGGCCTCATTTACCGGGGCAAGCGCCTGGTGAACTGGGATCCGGTGCTGCATACCGCGGTCAGCGATCTCGAAGTCGTCTCCGAGGAGGAACCGGGCCGGCTGTGGCACATCCGCTATCCGATCGCGACCGGCGGTCACGTCGTCGTGGCAACCACGCGCCCGGAAACGATGCTCGGCGACACCGCAGTGGCGGTACATCCGGAAGACGAGCGCTACGAGCACTTGGTCGGCAAGCAACTCGAACTGCCGCTCACCGGTCGGAAAATCCCCGTGATCGCGGACGACTACGTCGACAAGGAATTCGGTTCGGGTTGCCTGAAGATCACACCGGCGCACGACTTCAACGACTACGAGGTCGGCAAGCGCCACAACTTACCCACGATCAACATCTTTACCATCGACGCGCATATCGATCTGCCCGGCTCCAAATACCACGAACTCGATCGCTACGACGCGCGCAAGCAAATCGTCGCCGATCTCGAAGCGCAGGGACTGCTCGAACGCGTACAGGAACACAAGCTCATGGTCCCGCGCGGCGATCGCTCGAATGCCGTCATCGAACCGTTTCTCACGGATCAGTGGTTCGTCAACGTCACTCCGCTCGCGAAAGAGGCCATTGCCGCGGTCGAGCAAGGCCGCATCAAGTTCGTGCCGGAGAACTGGTCCGCGACGTATTACCAGTGGATGCGCAACATCCAGGACTGGTGCATCTCGCGCCAGCTCTGGTGGGGCCATCGCATTCCGGCGTGGTACGACGCCGACGGCAATATCTACGTCGCCCACAGCGCCGCCGACGCGCGCGCGCAAGCCAAAGCCAAGCTGGGGAGCGACGTTCCATTGGAGCAAGATCAGGACGTGCTCGACACTTGGTTCTCCTCGGCACTGTGGCCGTTCTCGACCCTCGGTTGGCCGAACCAAACCGCCGAACTCAAAGCGTTCTATCCGACAAATGTGCTCGTCACCGGTTTTGACATCATTTTCTTCTGGGTCGCGCGCATGATTATGATGGGCCTGAAATTCATGAAGGACGTGCCGTTTCGCGAAGTCTACATTCACGGCCTGATTCGCGACGCGCACGGCGACAAGATGTCGAAGTCGAAGGGCAACGTGCTCGATCCGCTCGATCTGATCGATGGAATCGACCTCGAGAAGCTGGTGCGAAAGCGCGTCACAGGATTGATGCGCCCGCAAGACGCCCCAAAGATCGAAACGACGACGCGCAAGGACTTTCCCAACGGTATTCCCGCCTACGGCACCGACGCTTTGCGTTTTACCTTTGCCAATCTCGCGACTCAAGGGCGCGACATAAAATTCGACTTGGGCCGCATCGAAGGCTACCGCAACTTCTGCAACAAGCTCTGGAATGCGGCGCGCTACGTGCTGATGAATACGGAGGGACAAGACTGTGCCGTACAGGGAAGCACGAATTCCGCGGGAGACAGGATGTCGGAAGCGGCCGGAATCGCCGGCAGCGTCGCGCTCACCGCCGCCGACAAGTGGATCCTCACTCGACTACACGAAGTCACCCAGGAAGTTGAAAACGCGCTGCGAGAATATCGCTTCGATCTTGCCGCGCAGGCGCTGTACGGATTCGTTTGGGACGAATACTGCTCGTGGTACCTCGAACTCAGTAAGGTCGTGTTAACCGACCCGAAAGCGAGCGCCGAATCCCAGCGTGGCACGCGCCGTACTCTCGTGCAGGTTCTCGAAGCGGCCCTACGGCTGCTGCACCCGATCATGCCGTTCATCACCGAGGAAATCTGGCAGCGCGTCGTGCCGCTTGCCGGCAAACTGGGCGACACGATCATGCGCCAACCCTATCCGACCGCGAACTTGAAAGAAATCGACGCGGAAGCGCGTCGCGAGATGGACTGGGTCATGCAAGTCATTAGCGGGATACGCAACATTCGCGCGAGCAACGACATCGCGCCAAGCAAGCTCGTACCGGTCTGCTTCGCCGACGGCGCCGCGCGGGATCACGACCTGTTGAAACGAAACCAACAATACATTGCCACGCTCGCAAGAACCGAATCCGTTACCTGGCTGAAGCAAGGCGACGCCGCTCCGGAATCCGCCACGGTTCTGGTCGGCGAATTGAAGGTCCTGATTCCGCTCGGGTCGCTCATCGATAAGAAAGCGGAACTGGCAAGACTGCAGAAGGAAATCGGCAAGACCGAGAAAGAAATCGAAAAGGCGAAAGCGAAACATGCCAACGCCGACTTCGTGGCGCGGGCACCGAAGCATGTCGTCGAACAAGAACAGCAGCGCGTAAAAGATTTCGAGTCGGCGCTGGCAAACCTAAAGGTTCAACACGCCAAGGTCGCCGCACTTCCGGGCTGAGCGCCGTTTCACTCTCCCTGCACCCCTTTGCCTTTCACCGAGGCGCCGGCCAGCTGCAGCGCGGCGGTCGGGCCGACCGAGAGGAACAGCGCCGCATCGACAAAATCACCCGCCGCGGAAGGAGCGAAAGTCAGCGTTACCGGGACGGCACCGCCGGGCGGGATCGGGAACTGTTGGGCCGGTGCCGTGACCGCGAAACCTTGTCCGCCCGTGCCCCAATTCACCGTCACGACATGCGTTTGCGTGGTCGAGCTGTTCTTCACGAGGAACATGAGGGGTGCACTGGTCGCGCCGACGGCGACGCTGCCGAAGTCCAGCACTGAATTGGGCGCCGCGCCGCCGCCACGACCGATAGATCACCGACGCTGACCAGACCGACTCCGTTACCCTGCAAAGACACCGGCGTGCGCAGCGGCCGATTGGCGCCGCTCGGATTGAACGCGTCGGGCTTAACCTCGCCGGTTTGTGCGCCGACGGCCCGCGGCTTGAAAACGATCGGCCAAGCATTCGGCGCCTGTGGTGCCGAAGCGCCGGGGTTGACGACCGCGCCTTGAAACGTCGCGGCGCCATAGGCGAACTGCGAATTGTCGTCGAACTTCAGCTGGTAGATTTCCGCGACATCGCCGCCGGTGTTCTGCCAGGAGACGGTTTGCGACGACGACGTTGTGCCGACGAGCACATTGCCAAAGCTAAGCGTCGCGTTGCCGGGAGCCAAGTTCGCCGGCGGGACGTTCTGGCATGCGCATAATGCGCTTAGCACCGCCGTGCAAATAACCACACCCGGGTTCTTCCATCCGCTGAACGTCGTCATGTTGCGTGTCCTCCGTAACTTCGCCTAAGGAACGCAAGCATAGACCGGATCGCGAACCCATTTAACATGGGTTCG
>DASWLD010000076.1:0-10742 GCA_036396275.1 Burkholderiales bacterium | reverse complement strand
TATCTTCCAAACTGGGTGATTACCGAATTGGATTTGGCCGCCGCTAATAAGCGGCTGGAGCAAAGTGAAAACGCACGAAAGGACGTTAAGCGGATACTAAGAAAAGGCTACGGCTATACCATCTCCACGGCAGCCACTGATTTTGAAATGTTTTACGACTCGATGTATCTGCCGTACTTGGCGCGGCGATTCGGCGGGCAAGGGATGGCTGTTCCACGGGACCTGTTTACGAAAGGAACGCAGGCGGACGCGGAGCTGTTAGTCGTGACGTGGAACGGAGAGCCCGTGGCAGGCGTTGTGCTGCGCTACAGCGACGGCGAACCGCCGGCGGCGTGGATCCTCGGCGTTCGCGGCGGCGATCTCGAACTGGTAAAGCAGCACGTCTTGATGGCGCTCCACTACTTCGAGGTCAAGCACGTATCGGAAAAGGGGTTAACCCGCTTGCAGTTAGGCGGCGCCCGGCCGTTCCTTCGTGACGGTGTGCTGCAATTCAAAAAAAAGTGGGGCGCCAAGATCATGAGTGCTCATGAACACGAGCGGCAATGGTTCGCTTTGCGAATCGTCGACGATTCCCCGGGCGCTCGATCATTTCTCACGCACAACCCGTTTGTGTACGAAGATGAGCGAGGGTTGGCGGGAACTGGGTCGCTTACGGGCGTCGCCGTTGAAGTGGAAACGGCGGAGCGGTATTTGCGTCAAGAATTTCAAGCGCTGGGCATCGACCGGTATGAAACTGCTGCGATCTGGGCTCAGGGGACGGAACGAGCAAGCGAACGCGCTGGTGAAACGTTTCCGGGTAATATGCAAAAAAATGCAGCGCGCGCAAACGATTGGAACGGCTGAAGGTCGGTGAATATCGGAGTCAAAGCTGAATTGCGATCTGTGGGGTTGACCGAGAACCCGCATCGCGCGCTATTTCGGTGTAACCAGTTCGTGCTCGGTCCGCAATGCGCGCCGGGGCTCGAAGATTGGGCACGGATTATCGCGGGTCCCCGCCTGCAGCTGACAACTCACCCCGGGCTCAACGTGGTGCAAGCAGGTTCCGGGTCGAAGCGGCTCACGCTGCTGGGTACAATGCTCGATCCGCACGCACCGGAGCGAAGCGATCAGCAGATTTTGGAGAAGCTGCTCGATCGGTTCGACTCGCTCGATTCGCTGATTGCCGCGACCGGTCCGCTCGGCGGTCGTTGGGCCATTGTCGCGGTGGACGGCGAAGAGGCGCATTTGTTCAATGATGCTTTCGGGCTGCGCCAGGTCTTTTATACCCTGCCCGGCAGCCGTGGCGAGGTCTTCGCGATGTCGGAGGCGGCGCTCGGCGCGGTCATGCTGGATATTCCGGTGGATACCGCCGCCCAGGGCTACATGGAGTCAGAGATTTTTCGCGCTGAACGCGAATACAAGTGGCCGCTGTCGGCTTCCGCGTTTTGCGGCGTTCGCCGCTTGCTGCCCAATCATGTGCTCGACGTGCGGCGCGGAATTTCGCGCCGGTTCTGGCCGAAAATTCCACTGGAAGAACTGCCGCTGGACGCCGTCGTGGAAAAAGCGGCGCGACTGCTGCGCGGCGTGATGCGTGCCGCCGCGAACCGGTTCGACCTGGCGGTCTCCGTCACCTGCGGCATCGACAGTCGGGTGGTATTGGCCGCTTGCAGGGACATCGTCGGCCGGGCGTCGTTCGTCACCCTGCGCCAGTGGCATATGTCCGATACAAGTCCGGATATCGTAATCCCAGCGGCGCTGTTGGCGAAGCTCGGTTTGGAGCATGAAGTTATTCTGGCGCCTGTTACCGTGACTCCCGACTTCGGACAGATATTCAAATCGAGTTCTTATCTGGCGCATGACCATTACGGGCCGGACGCGCAAGCCATCTTCGAACGTTTCGGGAGAACCCGGGTCGCGGTAACGGGGAGCGGCGCCGAGGTGGCTCGATGCGGGGGCCGAGAACGGCTGCCGTATTTCGATCGCAAGCGCGCCTCGGCCGCCTACTTGGCGCGGCACGAAATGGGCGGCCGTAACGAATTTGTCGAGCGCTACTTCGGCGACTGGCTTCGGGACGTCGGCGATCAAAACAATGCCAACGTCATGGACCTCTTCGAATGGGAGCAATCCTGTGGAAGTTGGTTGGCGGCGACACAACTCGAGTTCGACGTGGCGTGGAAGGACATCGTGACGCCATTCAACTGCCGCGAGCTAATGACGTCGATGTTGTCGGCGCCGTCTCAATACCGCAAGGGGCTCGTACCGCCGTTGTTCGAACGCCTTGTTCGCGAGCTCTGGCCGGAAGCATTGGATGCGCCGATTAATCCTCACAAACAGCCGAGGCCGCTGGCGAAATACCTGCATGCGCCGTTGGAACTCCTGCGCCACGCGGCGCATCTTTTTCGATATCGCTAGGAATCCAAGAGAGTAGCCGGATTGAAAGACGAGACATGTGCGGCATAGCCGGAATTTTTGATTTACAGAACCGCCGCGTCGATCCGCGGCTGTTGCGGGCGATGTCGGACGCCATCCACTATCGCGGCCCGGATGACGAAGGATACGTTCTTATCGATGGGCGCTCGAATCGCCACGCCGCCTTTTGCGGTCCCGCGAGCCCGGAGGACTTGCGCGAGTCCAAACCGTCGATTGAATCGGCGCAGCCGGTGGACGGGTTCAACATCGGGTTGGCGCATCGGCGCTTTTCGATCATCGATCTATCGACGGCCGGTCACCAACCGTTGTTTTCGCACGATGGTGCCAGCTGCGTCGTGTTCAACGGCGAGATCTACAACTACGTGGAAATTCGCAGCGATCTCGAAGCGATGGGCGTGACATTCCGATCGCACTCCGACACCGAAGTTTTGGTGGAGGCGTACCAGACGTGGGGTACGGACTGCTTTGCACGCTTCAACGGATTTTGGGCGATTGCCTTGTACGATTTTCAGAAGAAGCAATTGATCCTCTCGCGCGATCGGCTTGGCAAAAAGCCGATTTACTGGACGCGCTGCGATGGAAAGTTTTTCTTCGCGTCGGAAATCAAGTCATTATTGAAAGTTCCAGGCGTCGCCGCCGCGCGGCGCGTAAATGAAGCGGCGGCGTGGCATTGGTGCGTCGACGGTCGCCGCGATCTCGACAACGAGACCATGTTCGCCGATATACAGAGTCTGCCATCGGCATGCTGGACCGTGGTCGACTCAAACTTTCCGGACAAGGTTCGCCGCTTCTGGCAAGTTCCGCGCGAGCGCATGGACGAGCGAAGTATCGGCATTTCCGAAGCGTGCAAACTGGTTCGGGACAGTCTCGACGACGCGGTGCGCATCCGGCTGCGCGCCGATGTTCCGCTTGCCATCGAGCTTTCCGGTGGGCTGGATTCTTCGGCGGTGTTGGCCCTGGCGGCGCGGCATCATGCAGGACGCCTGACGACGTACACGGTGAGGGTGCCCGAGCCGCAATGGAATGAAGAGCCTTTCGCGCGCTCGGTGGCCGGCCACTACAACGTCGACTATCGCGTGTTGGAGCCGGACATGGACGGTTTCTGGCGCCACATAGGCGCGTTTACGTATCTTGAAGAGGAACCGTACCACTCGCCGAATATGCAGGTCAGTCAGACCATTTGGTCTCTGATGCGAGCCGCCGGAACAAAAGTCACGCTAACCGGCGCCGCGGGGGACGAGATGTTTGCGGGCTACTCACGCTACTATTGGAAGGCCCAGATTGAAAACCTGCTAAAGGGCCGTTGGCGCTACTTTGCCTCAAACGCGCGAAATTGGACCGAGAAGCAACACAGTTGGCGGGCGGTCGCGCGCGAGTCGGTGGCCGCGCTTGGCTTGCGACCGCTGGCGCGTCGTTTAAAGCGATCGCTCCCTCGATTCGAGAATCATCCGATTCGCAATTTGCGCACACCCTCGCAGCACTATTCGGCGTCGCTGACGGACTGGTTGTATGAGGAAATAACCAACACCCAGATTCCTTATTGGCTGCGCTCAGGGGAAAAAACGTATATGGGAATTCCCTTCGAAGCGCGTAGTCCGTTTTTGGACTACCGCGTGGTTGAAGTTGCCACTCAACTCCCGACAACGTACCTAATTCGAGACGGTTGGCACAAATGGATTCTACGTAAGGCGATGGAGGATCTGTTGCCCGAGGATGTCGTTTGGCGCCGCGTGAAGCAGGGGTTTCCGTATCCGTACGAGCGTTTCTTCGGAAACAGTAAGGACATCGTCAAGCTGATCTTGTCGAGCGCCGAGAATCCGTACGTTGATTTCAGCGATACCGAGAAAATTCGCACGAATTGGAATGTCATAAGTTTTATACTTTGGTATGAGTACTTCATTAACGAGAATCTGGCCCTATTCGAGCACATTGAACAAACAATCGGTGGGCGCGACCAGATGATTGATTCAGGCTACACGCCGGTGTTTCACAAGAACCTTCTGCCGGCCGCCTCATAATTCAGTTTAAGGTAAACCCCCGGCTCTACCGGGGGACTCTCCGAGGTTTGAACCCCGCCTTCGCGGGGCAGGCTCTATGCGGCGCTCGCTACAAATATATTTCCCTCCCCCTGGAAGGGGGAGGGCGAGGGTGGGGGTGCAGCGTCAACGGTGTGCACGGACCGCAACGTCTCACCCCCCATCCCAACCTTCCCCCATCAAGGGGGAAGGAGAAAAAATCCGCCGCCTTCAGGCGGCTCACGGTGTTACTGGCGCCTTTGAGGCGCTCACCCAATAAGCTCCCGGCTTTGCCGGGGGTCATTTAATTCCTTCGCCATAACCGTCGAGAGAAATCGCGAAACTTTGGACGCGTAGTTTCGACACGCTATTCCTCGCTGCTTGGTCTGGGCTGCTGAGCTAGCCGGACCTCATCAAGCCCGGCCGTTGGGCAGTCGCACCTATTATATGGAGTTGGTACGAACGGCGCGCCCGCCCGCGGGCGGCGTCGACGACGAGGCGCGGCTTCGCGTGCATATCGTCTTCGGCGATCGGATTGCCGCCCGAGCACGACGCGCGGGGAAGGTATCCAAACCAATACTGAGTATTAAATTAAATGTTGGGATTCGGCGGCTGTTTCGTTGACTCGCCCGCGAACCGATCGCTATTGTCGATCTACTCAACGGGGGTAATCGATGGACACAAGAAAGTACAAAGTGCTTATTCTAGGTGCTTCGTACGGATCCTTGCTCGGTACGAAACTTCTGCTGGCGGGCCACTCGGTACGGCTCGTTTGCACCAAGTCCACGGCCGATCTGATCAATCGGGAAGGGACCCTGGTACGACTGCCGATTCGCGATCGCAAGATAACGGTCGAAATTCATTCGAAGAACTTGGACGCCGACCTGTCGGCGTTGACGCCGGAAGCGGCGAATCCGGCCGACTGCGACTTGGTCGTCTTTGCCATGCAGGAAACCCAATACGGCGCGGCCGGCCTGCGTGAGCTGATGCATCGCATCGCCGCGGCGCGCGTGCCGTGCCTCGCGATCATGAACATGCCGCCGCCGCCGTTTCTGAAACGAATCCCGGGACTCGCGACGAACAAACTTACCGCATGCTTCACCGACCCGGCCGTTTGGACCGGGTTGGATCCCGACCTTGTAACCTTAGCGAGCCCCGATCCGCAAACCGTGCGGCCGGCGGGCGAGGGCAAGAACGTCTTGCAGGTTGGGCTTGCGACGAACTTCAAAGTCGCGCCGTTCGCAGGCGACGAGCATACCGCGATGCTGCGGCAGCTGCAGCACGATGTCGAAGCGATTCGCTACGACGCCGGGGACGGCGCGATCGAGCTGCCGGTGAAGCTCAAAGTTCACGATTCCTTGTTCGTGCCGCTTGCGAAGTGGGCGATGCTGCTCACTGGAAACTACCGGTGCATCCGCCGCGACAAGATGATCTCGATTCAGGAGGCGGTGCACGCCGACTTGGATGCGTCGCGCGAGATCTACTCGTTGATCGCGAACCTCTGTATTCGTCTCGGCGCCGCACCGGGCGACTTGGTTCCGTTCGAGAAGTACGCGCAAGCAGCGCAGAGCCTTCGAGATCCGTCGTCGGCTGCCCGTGCGCTCGCGGACGGCGCGTGCGACATCGAGCGCGTCGACCTTCTCGTGCAACAGATTGCGCAGCAGCTGGGTATCCCGTGCGCGCCGGTGGATGAGATTGTCCCGCTGGTCGACTATCACCTCCGCGTCAATCGTGCGCGCGGCGCGGCGACGCCGAGTGTCGCGGCCGCCGTCGGCGGTCGTCGCTGATTTTCGGCGTAGCTTTGTCCCGTAAGATTTCGTCCGCTAACTCTTCAGCCGATACCCCGTCCGAAAAATCCACCAGACCGCCAGCAGGCAGACCGCGAAAAAGCCCAGCGTGGCCGCGAGGCTTATGCCGACGCCGACGTCGGAGGTTTCGTAGAAGCTCCAGCGAAAGCCGCTGATCAGATAGACGATCGGGTTGAACAGGCTCACGGTGCGCCAGCCCGACGGCAGCATGTCGATCGAGTAGAACGCGCCGCCGAGGAAGGTGAGCGGCGCGATCACCAGCATCGGGATGAATTGCAGTTGTTCGAAGCCTTTCGCCCAGACGCCGATGATGAAACCGCCAAGGCTGAATGTCGTCGCGATCAATACCAGAAACGCCACCATCCACAGCGGATGAAGGATGTGCACCGGCACGAAAAAGTTCGCCGTGATCAGGATGACCGCCCCGAGAAGGACCGATTTCGTCGCCGCGGCGCCCACGTACGCCAGCACCATTTCGAACGCCGAGATCGGCGCGGACAGGACCTCGTAAATAGTGCCGGTGAAGCGCGGCAGATAGATGCCGAACGACGCGTTGCTGAGGCTTTCGGTGAACAGCGACAGCATGATCAGCCCCGGCACGATGAAGCTGCCGTAGGCCACGCCGTCGATCTGGCTCATGCGCGATCCGATGGCGGCGCCGAACACGACGAAATAAAGCGAGGTCGTGATGACCGGCGTGACCAAACTCTGCCAGAACGTGCGGCGAAACCGCGCCATCTCGAATTTGTAGATGGCGAGCACGCCGTAGCGGTTGAACCGCGGCGAATCGGCGGTCGCGCTCATTGGCGACGGGAAACCAGGCTAACGAAAATATCCTCGAGCGAGCTTTGCTGGGTGTTGAGATCTTTGAATCCGATGCCGAGATCGCCCATGCGCTTGAGCAGCGCCGGGATGGTCGTGCGCTCCTCGGTCGCGTCGAACGTGTACTCGAGGTCGAAGCCCCCGTTCTTCAACGCCAGTTTCCAGTCGGTCAACCCGGCCGGAACGGTCGCGAGCGGGTCTTGCAGGTGCAGCGTCAGCTGTTTCTTGCCGAGCTTCTTCATCAGCTCGGTTTTCGCTTCGACCAGAATCAGCTCGCCCTTGTTGATTACGCCGATCCGGTCGGCCATCTCCTCGGCCTCGTCGATATAATGCGTGGTGAGTATGATCGTGACGCCGCTTTCCCGCAGCCGCCGTACCAGCGCCCACATGTCGCGGCGCAGCTCGACGTCCACGCCCGCCGTCGGTTCGTCGAGAAACAAGAGACGCGGCTCGTGCGCCAGCGCCTTCGCGATCAGCACGCGCCGTTTCATGCCGCCGGAAAGTTCCATGATCTTCACGTTGCGCTTGTCCCACAGCGACAGGTCGCGCAGCACGGTTTCGAGGTGCGCCGGGTTCGGCGGGAGGCCGAACAGCCCGCGGCTGAAGGCCAACGTCGCCCATGCGGTTTCGAACATGTCGGTGTGCAGCTCCTGCGGCACCAGGCCGATGCACGAGCGCGTGACGCGGTAGTCGCGGATGATGTCGTGGCCGTCGACGCGCACCGTGCCCGACGTCGGCGTGACGATGCCGCACACGATACTGATCAGCGTGGTCTTGCCGGCGCCGTTCGGTCCGAGCAGCGCGAAGATTTCTCCGCGGCGAATCTCGAGATCGACGCTCTTCAGCGCCTCCAGGCCGGAGGCGTAGGTCTTGGTCAGCTTGGAGATCGACAGGATGGCCGACATGGGCGCGCAGTTTAGCGTCAAACCGGCGGGTTGCGTATCCCCGCGCGGCGGATTAGTTCGGCTCTCTTGTCGAGTGCGTCGAACTATTTCGTCTTTGCCGGCAGAGTCCACGGCGGCCCGGAAAATTCCGCTTCGATGATGACGTTGACGTCATCGCCGACGCCGAGCGTCGAGCCCGGCGCCGGTATGCCGAACGACACGCCGAAGTCCGAGCGCTTAAGCCGGCCATGCGCGGAAAAGCCGATGCGCGCGTGCGGGTCGAACGGATGACCGGCGTAGCCGCCGTTAAACTTGGCGTCGAGCACGACAGGGCGCGTCACGCCGTGCAGGTTCAAATCGCCGGTCACGCGCATCGTATTCGCGCCGGTGACCTCGATCCGGGTCGAGCGGAACACGATATCGGGAAACTTCGCGGTATCGAGCCACTTTTCGTTTTGCAACTCGGCGTTGAAGTCGAGCTTCGCCGGATCGGGAAAATCGGTTTCGATGGAGCGCGCGTCGACGGTCGCGGTTAGGCGCGAGGCGCCGAGGTTCGCGGGATCGAATCGCAGCGCGGCGTCGAAGCGCTTGAAGCGCGCGGTGTAGTTTGAAAATCCCAAATGGCTCACGCGGAAAATGAGGCTCGCGTGCGCTTTGTCGAGCGCATAGTCGCCGGCCGGAACCGGGGCCGTTGAGGCCGGCGGCGCCGGGGCCGTTGACTTGGTGCCCTCGGCCGGCGACGTGGACGCCGCCAGCGCGCAAAAAATCGAAACGAGGATTTGTGACTTCATTGAAGCCTTCTCTCGGTCTGTTGCGTCGTTGCCGCTACTGCTTCCGAACCGCCTTCCACAACCCCATCATACGTCCCTCGGGATCGGTGAAGAGGCAAAGCCAACCCATGCCCGGAACTTCTTGCTCTTCGACATGGATTTCTCCGCCCGCGGCGACGATCTTCTTGCGATAAGCCGCGAGGTCATCGACGAGGATGTATAGCACCATGTTACCGGGCCACGGACCCTCGCGTTGCGGCTTCAGGATGCCGCCGTTGATGCCGCCTTCGCCGCCGGTGTCGACGATGCGGTAATTCATCTGCGGCATGTGCTGGACCTTCCAATCGAAAATTTTTGCGTAGAAGTCCGAGACCTTTGCCGGATCTTTCGACATCAATTCCCAATGTACTACGGGTCTACCCATGACAACCTCCTATTCAATCACTGAGGGACGATAACCATCCACGACACGCCGAAACGGTCGGTGACCATGCCGAAGCGCGAAAACAAGAAGGTCTTTGCCAGCGGCCGGCGTGCCGCACGGAGCCGGCCGCCTTAGAACGCGAGCGCCCTGGCTTCGTCGCGAAAGCGTTGAATGCTTTTGAGCTTTACCGTTTCGTAGCCGCGAATTAGGTCGGGAAGGCTCGCGAGGCGTACCGCGCGCTCGTGGTTTTGCGGCCCGAGGTTCGCGAGGCTGCGGTCGATAAGCGTGCGGTACTCCGCGATCATGGCGCGCTCGACGCGGCGTACTTCGGCGTATCCGAACGGATCGAGCGGCGTGCCGCGCAATCGCCGCGCGACCGCGAGCAGGCGAAAGAAAACGCCGAACCACTCGCCGAGTCTCAATTTCGCCTTTCCGCCGAGCGCGCGCAGGAACGTCGGCTGCAGGTGGTAGTACAGGCGCACGCCGTCCGGATATTCCTCGGCAAGCTGGCCGTGCAAATGTTTCTTCACGTGCAGGCGCGCGACTTCGTATTCGTCTTTGTAGGCCATGAGCTTGAACAGATAGCGGGCGACCGTTTCGCTCAGGCGCGTCGCGCCCGGCACGGCGCGGTTCTCGGTTTCCAGCACGTGCTTTACGTAGTCGACGTATGCGCGCGCGTAGCGCGCGCTCTGATACGCGATCAACTCGGGTACGCGAATCTCCAGCAACCGGCGTAGCTCGCCGGTGGCGGCCGTTGAACCGATAAGTGTCTTGGCATTGTCACCGAGGTTCGCGCGCGCCGGTGCCGCGCTCGCCCGAGTCGCGCTCGCGGCCTTTACCGAGGCCGGATCGACGACATACTGCCGGCCGGTGCGAAACGCGTTTAAGTTCATCTCGACGGCAACACCGTTCAACCGGATCGCCTGCTCGATCGCGGAGGCGCCGATCGGGATGGCACCGGTTTGATACGCCGCGCCGAGCACGATCATGTTCGCCGCCATGTGGTCGTTGAACAGACCTTCGGCGAGTCCCAGCGTATCGAGGTACACGTTCGCGTCTTTGCGCGTCACGCCGTCGATGGCGGCGTACAGCGCGTCCGCATCCGGGAAGCGTGCGTCCGGCGACGCAACCATCTTTCCGGTCGGCACCTTGCTCGTCGAGATCACCGCGACGGTGCGCTTCGGGTGCGCGCGTTCGAGGTTCTGCGCCTGCGCCGCGACCAGGATATCGAAGCCGAGATAGCAATCGGCTTCACCGGCCGCGATCTTGTTCGACACCTCGTGCGGGCCGTCGGAAATCTTGAGATGCGACAACACCGGCCCGCCTTTTTGGCTGAGGCCGGTCTGATCGAGCCCACGCGCGTATTTCCCCTCCAGAAGCGCCGCGGTCGCGACGACCTGGTTCACCGTCACCACCCCGGTGCCGCCGATGCCGGTCATGTAAAGGTTGCAGGTGTTCCCGACGCGCCGCGTGGGCTCGGGTAGTTCGGCCTCGACGGTATGGCGTTTGCGCGTTTTCTTCTTCGGTTCGCCGAGCGGTACCACCGTGAGGAACGACGGACAGTCGCCCTGAATGCAGGAGTAATCCTTATTGCAGGACGACTGGTGGAT
>DASWLD010000075.1:0-27851 GCA_036396275.1 Burkholderiales bacterium | reverse complement strand
ATCGACGCGACGCGTTTTATTTCCATTACCGCGAATCTCGGCGACGTGAAAACGACGATCACGCATCCGGCGACGACCACGCATGGGCGCTTGACGCCGGAACAGCGTCGCGAAAGCGGTATCGTCGACGGCCTGGTACGGTTGTCGGTCGGGCTCGAGGATGTCGACGATCTGAAGGGGGATCTCGCGCGCGGATTGAGCGCATAGGCAAACGAGCCCGATCGAAACTCCCAAGCGACAATGCTCGACCAGCCGCGGCAGACGTTGCTCGAAATATTTCAGGCGGCGATCGACGCGGTTAACGGCCGGCGCCGCGTCGCCGCGGAATTGGCGCAACGCCGTTTGCCGTTGCCGGTATATCTGATCGCCGTCGGCAAGGCCGCCTGCCCGATGGCGCGCGGCGCGCTCGACGCAATCGGCGCCGACATTCGCGACGCGCTGATCGTCACCAAGCACGGTTACGCCGAGCCGCTTCCGTGGCCGGTGCACGAAACCGGGCATCCGGTTCCGGACGCCGATTCCCTCGCGGCGGGCGCGACGTTGTTTCGTTTCGCCGAAGCGATTCCATCGGCGGCATCGGTGCTCGTGCTGCTCTCGGGCGGCGCGTCGGCGTTGATCGAACAGCTTCCGGCCGGCGCGAATCTCGATACGCTGAAGCAAATGAACGAATGGCTGCTCGGCTCCGGGCGCGACATTGTCGCCATGAACCGCGTGCGCAAGCGCTTGTCGCTCTTAAAAGGCGGACGTCTGGCGCAGGCGCTCGCACCACGGCGCGTCGTATGCCTCGCAATTTCGGATGTGCCGAACGACGACCCGCGTTTCATCGGCAGCGGTCCGCTGGTGGCGGACGATACGATCGAGATCGAATCGATCGACGACGCGCCGGCGAGCATCCGCGACGCGTTGGTCGACGCGCCCGCGCCACCGCGATCCGGCGATCCCTGTTTCGCGAACGTGGAATTCAAAATCGTGGCCCGATTGGCCGATGCCCTCGCGGCCGCCGCGGCCGCGGCACCGCGCCACGGTCCGCGCGCCGAGGTTCACACAAGCGTTGTTTCCGGCGATGCCGTTGTTGTCGGTAAAGAACTGGCGCGTACATTGCTCGATGCGAAGCGCGGCGTTGTACATATTTGGGGCGGGGAGACCACGGTACGGCTTCCGCCGGCGCCCGGCCGCGGCGGACGCGCGCAACATCTGGCGTTGGCGGCGGCGCAGGCGCTTACCGGGCGCGATGATACGTTTCTGCTTGCGGCCGGTAGCGACGGAACCGACGGGCCGACGCCCGACGCCGGAGCACTCGTCGATGGCGGGACCATCGCGCGCGGTAGCGACGGCGGTTTTGACGCCGAAGCCGCGTTGGCACAGGCGGACGCGGGTAGTTTCCTGGAAGCGAGCGGCGATCTGATCCGGACCGGGCCGACCGGAACGAACGTCATGGACTTGATGCTTGGCTTAAAAGTGAAAAATGAAGAGTGAAAAGGGTAAAGTGAAGAGTGAAGAGCTGTGGGGGTGAGCCCGTACCCTTCACTTTACACTTTTAACTTTTCACTTTTCACTATATTTCCACCTGCGTGCCGAGTTCGATCACGCGATTGGTTGGCAAATGAAAATATTCGACCGCGCTGCCGGCGTTGCGGGCGATCGCGGCGAACAGCCGTTCGCGCCACAGCCACATGCGTCCGCCGTCGCGCGCGGTCGGAATGACGGTTTCGCGGCTCAAGAAGAACGACGTCTCGAGCAGGTTGAATTCCAGTCCGTCAGGGCCGCAGAGCGCGAGCGCGGCCGGAACGTCCGGCTGATCCTTGAAGCCGAAGTGCATCAGCACGCGATGGCAGCCGTTCCCGAGCGGTTCGACGCGCACGCGCTGCTCCGGCGGCACCCAGGGAACCTCCTCGACCGTCACCGTCAGGAACACGACCCGCTGATGCAGTACTTTGTTGTGCGCCAAGTTGTGCAGCAACGCATGCGGCACGGCGTCGGGTGTGGACGTCATGAATACGGCGGTGCCGGGAATACGAGTCGGCGGCGCGAGAAACAGCGACTCGAGGAACGGCGCCAGCGGTACCGACGAGACGCTTAACTGGTCGAGCAAAATTTCCCGCCCGCGGCGCCAGGTAAGCATGACCGTGAATATCGCCGCGCCGATTACCAGGGGGAACCAGCCGCCCTCGGGAATCTTCAGCAGACTCGCCGAGAAGAACGATAGATCGACGACGGCAAAAAAGCCGGTGGCGAGAATGCACAGCAGCAGGTGGTAGCGCCAGTTGAAGCGGACCACGAAAAAAGTCAGGAATGTGGTCGCGACCATGGTTCCGAGCACGGCGACGCCGTAGGCGGCGGCCAGCGCCGAGGACGAACCGAATCCGACGGTCGCCACCAGCACGCCCGCGAATAACGTCCAGTTGATCGCCGGCAGGTAGATTTGCCCGAATTGTCTCGCCGATGTGTGCAGCACGTTGAGGCGCGGCAGATAACCGAGCTGCATCGCCTGGCGGGTGATCGAGTAAGCGCCGGAGATCATCGCTTGCGACGCAATCACCGTGGCGGCGGTGGCGAGCACGACCATCGGGTACAGCGCCCATTTCGGGCACGCGAGGAAAAACGGATTCGTCACCGCCTCGGGACTCGCGATCAGAAGCGCGCCCTGGCCGAAATAGTTCAATGCCAGTGCCGGGAAAACCACGGCGAACCACGCGAGGCGAACCGGCGTTCTGCCGAAATGTCCCATGTCCGCGTACAGCGCCTCGGCGCCGGTGATGGCGAGCAAAACCGCGCCGAGCACCAGAAAAGACGCGAACCCGTGTCCGGTCACGAATCCGAGTGCATGGATCGGATTGAGGGCGTACAGAATCGTCGGGTTTAGGGCGATGTTGAAAATACCGATCGCCGCCAGCGCGAGAAACCAAAGCAGGCACACCGGTCCGAACAGAGCGCCGACAACGGCGGTGCCTTGACGTTGGAAAATAAAGAGGGCCGCGATGACGGTAATCGCGACGGGCAATACGTAGGGTTTGAACGCGGCGGTGCCGACCTCGATTCCTTCGATAGCGGACAGCACGGAAATCGCCGGCGTAATGACGGCGTCGCCGTAGAACAGCGCCACGCCGGCGAGACCGATCAGCGCGATCGGCGCCGTCCAGCGCCGTCGGCTGCCTCGCACGGCCGACGACGCCAGCGCGAGCAGCGCCATGATGCCGCCCTCGCCTTTGTTGTCGGCGCGCATCACCAGCGTCACGTACTTGAGCGAAACGACGATCATCAGCGCCCAGAAAACGGTCGAGCAACCGCCGATGATGTTTTGCGGTGTGAGGTCGATGCCGTATTGCGGGTTGAAGGTTTCCTTGAGCGCGTACAGCGGGCTCGTGCCGATGTCGCCGAACACGATGCCAAGAGCGAGCAGCGAGAGCGCCGCGGTGGAGGACTGCCGCGTATCGGACTCGTTAGTCAATTCTTCTCGCCCCCATGAACGCGCTGGGCGCGGAAGTTACTCCGGCATCATGGAAAAGGCAAATCCGAGGTGAATGCCGGCGTTCAACCGGTCAACGAACCTATTCGAGGAATACGCAAGGTCGTTTTATCGACTACCGCAATGCGCGAGCGGTCGATTCAGCGCGCGGTCGCGAGTACCGGACCGAACCGCGCTGGCGTTCGGTGCATGAGACGTTTCGATTATTTCCAATACAAAGTTGAAAAAGTCCGTCCTGGACTTTTTCAGGTCGGCTGCGCCGCGACGCATGTCCGCGGCACACTCCATCTTTCAAACACGCAGGTGTTTGAAAGATGGCGGTCGATCCCTCGACCGCATCGCAGGTTGCTGAAAAACGAGTTTCTCGGCAACCTGCCAAGACGTCGAACCGGGCGCACCGATTGACAATCTAGCGCGCGCAACGGACCTTACATCGAATTGATCGGAGTCTATCAATTTTGCCGGTTTGGAGTCGGCGCGCATGAATACCTCAATACGCGCTGGCGTGACCGGCGCCGTTTCCGTTCGCGAACAGCTCGGCGATCAATTTGGGGCGTCGCTTGAAGATGCCGGTGCGAAGCAACTTGGTGAACGGTTCCGCGGCGACCGGATGGCTGAAATAGAAGCCCTGCGCCTCGCCGCAGCCCTGGGTCTGAAGGAACGCAAGCTGCGCGCGTGTCTCAACGCCTTCGGCGATGACACGGCGTTTCAGGCCGTGGCACATACCGATCATGACGCTGACGAGCAAGGCGTCATCCGCATCGGCGGTGATGTGGTGCACGAACGACTGGTCGATCTTCAGCACGTCGATTGGAAACTGCCGGAGGTAGCTCAAACTGGAATAGCCCGTGCCGAAGTCGTCGATGGCAAGCAGCACGCCCAAGGTTTTCAGGGCCCGCAGAACGGCGGCGGTGGACGTGGAGTTTTGTATCAGTACACTTTCGGTTAGCTCGATCTCCAGGAGGCGCGGGTCGAGGCCCGTCTCCCTGAGGATGGTACGAACGTTCTTCAGAAAGTGCTTGTCCCGAATCTCCACCGCCGAAATATTCACGGCCACCGGCGTCGGGTGGCCGCTGTCGGACCACGTGCGCGCTTGGCGGCATGCTTCGCGTAACGTCCAACGCCCCATCTGTACGATCAAGCCGGAGTCTTCGGCGATGGGGATGAAATGCGCCGGAAGTATCAACCCGCGCTGCGGGTGTTGCCAGCGTATCAGCGCCTCGGCGCTGGTGATGGCGCCGGTCTCGAGGTCTATCTTCGGCTGATAGTGCAAAACGAATTCCCGCCGTTCGAGCGCGTCGCGCAGGCTGTCTTCGAGCGATTGGCGTTCGACGGCGCGTGCGTTCATGTCGGGCGTGAAGAACTGATAGTTGTTCCGTCCGCTGTCCTTGACGTGATACATGGCGGCGTCGGCGTTCTTGATCAGCGTTTCCGCGTCCTCGCCGTCGTCGGGATAGAGGCTGATGCCGATACTGGCCGTGACGTGGAGCCTGTGATCGGAGATGTGATGCGGCGCGAGCATCGCGCTGCGCATTTTGCGGGCGCGCGTGCCGGCGTCGTCAACGCGTTCGACTTCCGGAAGCAGGATCACGAATTCGTCGCCGCCCTGCCGACTCACGGTGTCGGAACTGCGAACGCAGGACAGTAGGCGTTGCGCCACCGATTTAAGCAATTCATCGCCGATCGCGTGACCCAGCGAGTCGTTGATGTGCTTGAAGCGGTCGAGATCCAGGAACAGCACCGCGGCCTGGGTGCCGCGACGCCGGGCCAGTGAAATCGCCTGGGTCACGCGGTCGTTCAGCAGCACGCGGTTGGGCAAATCGGTGAGGTAGTCGTGCTGCGCCAGATGCGACATTCGCAGCGTCATCGCGCGTGTCGCGGTCACGTCGTGGAAAACTACCACCGCGCCGACCATCCGCCCGCGGCGATCGTGGATCGGTGCCGCCGAGTCTTCGATAACCAGCTCCGATCCGTCGCGCCGCACCAGAACACTGTTCGCCATCAGGCCGACGGCTTGGTTTTTCTGGAGCGCCATCGCCGACGGATCGCGAATGGGTTTGCCCGTATCGCCGTCGATGGTATGGAAAACCTCGGCGAGCGGGCGCCCGATGGCGTCGTCGCGTGCCCAGCCGGTCAGTTGCACCGCCACCGGATTGAGGTAAGTGATCCGCCCGCCTAAGTCGCTGCTGAGTACGGCGTCGCCGATGGAATCGAGTGTGACTTGGGCGCGCTCTTTCTCGACGAACAACGCCTCATCCGCGGCCTTGCGGCCGATCACGTAGCGCAACGCGCGCGGCAGCCAACGATAGTCGATGTGGTTCTTCAATAGATAATCCTGGGCCCCGCGCTGCACGGCGAGACGCGCGACGCTTTCGTTGCTCGAGTCGCTGAGAATGAGGATCGGGACGTGGGGCGCCAGCAGATGCAGAACATCGAACGTCTCGATGCCTCGACTGTCGGGCAGAAACAAATCGAGCAGTACCATTCCGATTCCGTCGCCACCGAGGCGCTCGAGGCCGGCGGACAGTCGACTAACCGAACTGACCTCGAATGGAATGTCTCGGACGTCGGCGAGCGCCGCTCGAATCGTTCGCCCTAAAGCCGGATCGTTCGAGATGAGAAGTACGTGATCGTCCATATCGTTCCCTTGTCCCCGTCGGCGTGCGGCTTTAGGTGGGTACTCGCGCTGCGGTCTGCATCCCTAAAGCGTAGGCGAACGAATCGCTCCGGGCCAAGGGTCGACCGATATATTTTCTGTGCGTTAACGCACATTACCGAGCGACAAGGCGGCGGGGTACTTGCAGAACCACCCCGATGTGTTTTTATAATTATGCAATTTTACGAGACCTCGTCACGAGCAGGATCGACGGGCCGTTGGGAAGGAACCTAATGTCTAGTTCGTACGACCTAGTTGGGAACGACATCCTCGCCGCGCTACCGGCCGACGAGGGCGCACGGCTGCAACCGTATTTGGAGATGGTGCCGATGCCGCTGGGAGAGTTGGTGTACGAATCCGGCAGCACGCAACAGCACGTGTATTTCCCGATCGACGGTATCGTTTCGCTCCTTTATGTGATGCAGGACGGTTCGTCGGCGGAGATCGCGGTGATCGGCAATGAAGGGTTGGTCGGCATTTCGCTGTTCATGGGCGGCGAAAGCACGCCAAGCCGGGCGGTGGTGCAAAGCGCGGGCCACGCGTTACGGCTGAGCGCCGAGGTCCTGAAGACGGAGTTCGCTCGCGGTCGCGAACTGCAACACCTGCTGCTGCGCTACACCCAGTCCCTGATTACGCAGATGGCGCAGACGGCGGTCTGTAATCGGCATCATTCGGTGGAACAGCAGCTTTGCCGTTGGTTGTTGTTGAGTCTCGATCGGCTGCCGACGAACGAGCTGATCATGACCCAGGGGTTGATCGCCAACATGCTCGGCGTGCGGCGCGAAGGCGTCAACAATGCGGCCGGTAGACTGCAGGAGGCGGGACTGATTCACTACAGCCGGGGGCACATCATGGTAACGGATCGGCCGGGGTTGGAATCGAGGGTGTGCGAGTGTTACGCGGTCGTGAAGAAAGAATCCGATCGCTTGCTCAGTCGAGGCATCGGGCCGCAAATGCAATGATGACTGCGCTCGGCCTTCCCTGACGTCCGCGGTCCGGTCGCCGGCGGCGTCAAAGAGAACGCGCCGCTTCGCCTTGCGGTTTCAGCACCAGGCGTTCCAACGTTTGGCCCCGCGGCGTTACCCGCAGCACGCTTCCGTGTTGGTACCAGTCTCCGAGCACCGTGCGGGCCGCGGGCGCGCCGTCGAGGTCGAATACGTGTTGCGCCGGGCGGTGGGTGTGCCCGTGAATCAAATGGCGCACGCCGTGCTCTCGCAAAGCCGCGACCACCGCGGCTTGGGTCACGTCCATGATTTCCGGTGCCTTTTGCGCAGTCGACTGGCGACTCAGTTCGCGATGACCGCGCGCGATCGCGTCGCGCTCGGGCGCGGGCTTGGCGAGAAAATCGCGCTGCCAACCGTCGGCGCGCGTCATCTTGCGAAAGGCGAGATAGTCGACGTCGCCGGTGCAAAGGGTATCGCCGTGCATCAGTAGAACGGGCGTACCGTAAAGATCGATCACGGACGGATCTCCGATCAGTGCGCAGCCGATTTCCCGTTCAAATCGCGCTCCGAGCAGAAAATCCCGATTACCGCGCATGATGTTGACCGGCGTGCCGGCCTCGACCACCGCGCCAAGCGCCCGCGCGATCGGTTGGTACTCGGCTTGGTCGAGCGCGTCGTCACCAATCCAATATTCGAAGAAGTCGCCGAGAATGTAGAGCGCGCGCGCGCGGCGCGCCTCGTGTTCGAGAAAGTCGAAGAACAATTCGTTGATCGCCGGCCGCTCGGCGGTGAGATGAAGATCGGAAATAAAGAGGGTCGTCATCGGAATCGGCCCGATGCGATTGGATCACCCGACGTCGACGATCTGGAACTTTTCGATGATCACTTCCGACAGCGGTACGTCCTTGAAGCCGAGCTTGGAACCGGTCGGCACCCCCTTGATCTTGTCCACCACCTGCATGCCGTCGACCACCTTGCCGAACACGCAGTAGCCCCAGCCCGCCGGCGTCGGCGCCGTGTAGTTCAGAAAATCGTTGTCGACGATGTTGATGAAGAACTGGCTGCTGGCGGAATGCGGATCGCTGGTGCGCGCCATCGCGACGGTGCCGCGGCTGTTGCGCAGACCGTTCTTGGCTTCGTTCTCGATCGGCGGCCGGCCGACTTTCTGGGTCATGCCGACGCCGAAGCCGCCGCCCTGCACCATGAAGTTGTCTATCACGCGATGGAAGATAGTGCCGTCGTAAAATCCTTCGCGACCGTATTGCAGGAAGTTCGCGACCGTGCGCGGCGCCTTGTCCTCGTGCAGTTCGAGAATGATCGTGCCCAGATTGGTTTTCAAATGAATCATGATTGACCGTAGCTTCCCTTAGCGTCGTGAACGTGCAGAATCGATAACTTGAGAATAGATCGGCAAAAACGGCGTTTGCGAGAGCGGCCACATCGCGCCGACAGACCGCGCAAATGCCCCGCTGATCGACGTGTCCCGAAGCGAATTGTGACCGCCGCGCGCCTCCGGCGCAATATCGGCGCCTTCGCGTTGCCGCGCGATTCCGCTACCATGCGCACGCATGACCGCGCCTTCCCTCAAAACCCGCTTCGCACCGAGCCCGACCGGGTTACTGCATATCGGCAACATCCGCACCGCGCTGTACAACTATCTCTGGGCGCGTCATGGGGCGGGTGTGTTTCTGCTTCGCATCGAGGATACCGACGCGACCCGCGGCGAAGAACGCTATACCGACGCGTTAATGGCGGACATGCAATGGCTCGGTCTTCAGTGGGACGAAGGGCCGAATCGCGGTGGCGCGCACGCGCCGTATGCGCAATCGCAGCGCGGCGCGACGTATGAAACGTTCGCCGCGCGTTTGGTCGAGACCGGCCTGGCCTATCCCTGCTTTTGCACCGAGCACGAACTGAAGCTCGAACGTAAGACACAAATCGCGGCCGGCCGGCCGCCGCGCTATTCGGGTAAGTGCCGCGCGCTGTCACCGCATGAGGTCGACGCCCGCCGCGCCCGCGGGACGCCGGCGACGCTGCGCTTTCACGTGGCCGACGGCCGCACCGTCGAGTTCGACGATCGCGTGCGTGGGCCGCAGCGTTTCGCCACCGGTGATATCGGCGATTTCGTGATTCGCCGTTCCGACGGGACGCCGGCGTTTTTCTTCTGCAACGCCGTGGACGACGCGTTGATGGGAGTCACTCTGGTCGTGCGCGGCGACGATCATCTGACCAATACGCCGCGGCAGATTTTGTTACTCGAAGCGCTGCGCCTGCGCGCCCCTGACTATGCGCACATTCCACTGGTCGTCGGCGCCGACGGCGCGCCGCTCTCGAAGCGCACCGGGGGCCGTTCGCTCGCGGGGCTGCGCGACGCGGGCTATCTGCCGGCGGGGATCAACAATTATCTTGCGCGCGTCGGTCACAGTTACGACGCCGAGGGGTTGTTGTCGCTCGAGGAGCTCGCGCGCCGGTTCGATCTGGCGCGCGTGCATCATTCGCCGGCGCGCTATGACGAGACGCAGCTCTTGCACTGGCAGCGCGAGGCCGTTCGGGCGACACCCACCGAGGCGCTGTGGCAGTGGTTTGGCGCGGATGCCAACGCGCTCGTGCCGGCACGCAGTCGCGATGCCTTTATCGAGGCCGTGCGACCCAACGTCACCTTTCCGTCCGAAGCGCTTCACTGGGTGCACGCGGTATATGCCGATGAACTGACGCTGACGCATGGCGCGCGCGAAGTGATTGAGGCGACCGGCGTCGATTTTTTCGAACAAGCTTTGGCCGCGGTCGAAAAACTGCAATCGCCGGATTTCGCAAGGCTCGCGGCCGAGACGGCATCGCGGTCCGGCACCAAGGGTAAGGCGCTCTATCAACCTCTGCGCGCCGCACTTACCGGCGAATTGCACGGGCCCGAGATGGCGAAGCTGGTGCCGCTGATGGGCGCGGATCGCTTGCGTCGCCGATTGAGGCATGCGGCCGAAGCGGCATCCGCGAAACATCGCCAAGTGAACGGTTGAGCCGGCTTACCGATATTTGCATGCTGCGGATCCATAACAGCCTAACGCGCACGCACGAGACGTTTACCCCGATCGTACCCGGAAAGGTCGGGATATATGTCTGCGGCATGACGGTGTACGACTATGCGCACGTCGGCCACGCACGCGTCATGGTCGTGTTCGACATCGTGGCACGCTACTTGCGCGCGCGCGGTTTTGACGTGCGTTACGTTCGCAACATCACCGATATCGACGACAAGATCATCCGCCGCGCCGCCGAGCGCGGCGAGGACGTCGGATCGTTGACCGAGCGATTCATCGATGCAATGCACGACGACGAGCGCGCCTTGGGCGTCTTGCCGCCCGACGAAGAGCCGCGCGCGACCACGCATATCGCCGAAATCGTCGCGATGATTGAAGCGCTTTTAAAGAGCGGCTACGCCTATGCGGCTTCCAATGGCGATGTCTATTATCGCGTGCGCAAGTTCGCCAATTACGGCGCGCTATCGGCGAAGTCGATTGACGATCTTCAGGTCGGTGCGCGCGTCGAGGTCGGCGAAGCCAAGGAGGACCCGCTCGATTTTGTCCTGTGGAAAGCGGCCAAGGCCGGCGAACCGCAATGGCCGTCGCCGTGGGGAGCGGGGCGGCCGGGGTGGCACATCGAATGTTCGGCGATGGCGACCCATTGCCTCGGCGCGTCGTTCGATATTCACGGCGGCGGCATGGACCTTAAGTTTCCGCACCACGACAACGAAATCGCCCAGAGCGAAGGGGCGACCGGCCGAAAGTTCGTGAATTATTGGGTGCACGTCGGCTTCGTGCGCGTCAACGAGGAAAAAATGTCGAAATCGCTCGGCAACTTCTTCACCGTGCGCGAAGTGCTGGCCAAGTTCGCGCCCGAAGTGCTGCGCTATTTCATTCTGGCGAGCCACTATCGCAGCCCGCTAGACTATTCCGATGCGAACCTCAAAGCCGCAAAAAGCGCGCTCGATGGGATTTATCTGGCGTTGCGTGGGCTCGATCCAAGCGCCACGCCCGGAAACGCGGAACACGAGGCCGGATTTCATGCCGCCATGGAGGATGACTTCAACACCCCGAAGGCGTTCGCCGCGTTTTCCACGCTCGTTACCGAGATCAATAAGGCGAAAGCGGCAGGTAATATGAATCTAGCCGCTGGATTGGCTCGGACCCTTAAAGACCTCGGAGGGGTACTCGGATTATTCCAACGGAATCCGGAAGAATGGTTTAGAGGAGACGTCGCGGCTGCCGACGGACTGTTGCTTTCGGATAGCGCCAGTGTCCAAGTAATCAGAGGGTCTCAAATGCCATCCGAGGAAGTGGATAAACTCGTGGCGGAACGCCTTCAAGCGCGTAAGGTGAAGAACTTCGGCGAAGCAGACCGAATTCGGGATCAGCTCCAGGCGGCTGGTATTGTGTTGGAGGACGGACCCAGCGGTACGACTTGGCGTCGTTCTTAACCTCAAGAATAGAGAAACTACCCCAGCAGAGCGCTCTGCTATTGACCCTACCCATACTTATTAAGTACCTTCTCTAGCTTCTCCAACCAAACGCAAGGGCGCCCGCGCGCCCGTTTCTGAGGCAATAGTGGAACTTACCGGCGCCGATATCTTTACGCGCTGCCTGCAAGACGAGGGGGTCGAATACATCTTCGGCTATCCCGGCGGGGCGGCGCTCCATATCTATGACGCGCTTTATAAGCAGACCAAGGTAAAGCACATTCTGGTGCGTCATGAACAGGGCGCGGCCCACGCGGCCGACGGCTACGCGCGCGCCACGGGACGCCCCGGCTGCGTGCTGGTGACCTCGGGACCGGGAGTAACCAACACCGTTACCGGCATTGCGACCGCGTATATGGATTCGGCGCCGCTCGTCGTTTTCAGCGGCCAGGTATCGACCAAGTACATCGGCCAGGACGCGTTTCAGGAGTGCGATGCGGTCGGCATCACGCGCCCGTGCGTGAAGCACAACTTCCTGGTGCGCGACGTGCGCGACCTCGCCGAGACCATCAAGAAGGCGTTCTATATCGCCACGACCGGCCGGCCGGGTCCGGTGCTGGTCGACATTCCGAAGGACGTCACGGCCAATCGCACCGAGTACCACTATCCGAAGAGCGTGACCATGCGCTCGTACAGCCCGGTCGTGAAGGGCCATCCGGTACAGATCAAGAAAGCCGTCGATCTGATTCTGACGGCTAAGCGGCCGATGATTTATACCGGCGGCGGCATCATCATGGATAACGCCGCCGAGGCGCTCACCGAATTCGTGCGTGTGCTCGGTTATCCCTGCACCAATACCTTGATGGGGCTCGGCGGCTTCCCGGCGACCGATCCGCTGTTTGTCGGAATGCTCGGCATGCACGGGACGTACGAGGCGAACATGGCGATGCACGAATGCGACGTCCTGATTGCGGTCGGCGCGCGCTTCGACGATCGCGTCACCGGCGATCTGGACAAATTCTGCCCGCACGCGCGCATCATTCACGTGGACGTCGATCCGACGTCGATCGCCAAGAACGTTCCGGCGGAGATTCCCATCGTCGGCGGCGCCAAGTCGGTGCTGGAGGAATTGACAAAGGCGATTAAGGCTTCGAAGAAGCGTCCCGACGCGGCGGTGCTCGCCACCTGGTGGCGCCAAATCGAGCAGTGGCGCGCGATGAATTGCCTCGACTACGATCGCGCGAGCGATCTCATCAAGCCGCAGTTCGTGTTGGAGAAATTGTACGAACTGACCAAGGGCGACGCCTACGTCACGTCCGACGTCGGCCAGCATCAGATGTGGGCCGCGCAATACTACAAATTCGACGAGCCGCGGCGCTGGATCAACTCCGGCGGCCTCGGCACCATGGGCTTCGGTCTGCCCGCGGCGATGGGTGTGCAGTTGGCCTATCCGCGCAGCACGGTCTGCTGCGTCACCGGCGAGGCGTCGGTGCAGATGTGTATCCAGGAACTCTCGACCTGCAAGCAGTACGACCTGCCGATCAAGATCATAAACCTGAACAACCGCTACATGGGCATGGTGCGGCAGTGGCAGGAGTTCTTCTACGATCGGCGCTACTCGCACTCGTACATGGACGCACTGCCCGACTTCGGTAAGCTTGCCGAGGCCTACGGTCATGTCGGCATGCGTATCGAAAAGCCGGGCGACGTCGAGGGCGCCTTGAAGGAATCGCTGCGCATGAAGGATCGATTGGTGTTCCTCGATTTCATGACCGACCAAACCGAAAACGTTTATCCCATGATCAAGTCCGGGCAAGGACACCACGAGATGCACCTCGCGCCGCGCACCGTTGCCGTGGTTTCGACCGACCGGGAGCTGGCCTAATGAACGGACGAGCGAGCCCGAAGTGCGTAGAAGGGAGACCCATTAAAATGAACGTAGCAGGGAGACCTTAATGCGCCACATCATTTCCGTGTTGCTTGAAAACGAATCCGGCGCGCTGTCGCGGGTCGCGGGCCTGTTTTCCGCGCGCGGCTACAACATCGAGTCGCTGAGCGTGGCGCCGACCGAGGATCCGACCCTGTCGCGCATGACCTTGGTCACGGTCGGTTCCGACGAAGTGATCGAGCAGATCACCAAGCAACTGAACAAGCTGGTCGACGTCATCAAGCTTCAGGATTTAACCGAAGGCTCGCACATCGAGCGCGAGATGCTGCTGGTCAAGGTAAACGCGATCGGCAGCATGCGCGAGGAGATCAAACGCTTGGTCGATATTTTTCGCGGCCGCGTGATCGACGTAACGGATCGCGCCTACACCATCGAGCTGACCGGCAACGGCGACAAGCTCGATGCCTTTATCGACGCGCTCCGCGGCGTCGGCATCGTCGAGGTTGTGCGTTCAGGTGTGCTGGGCATCGCGCGCGGCGACAAGGGTTTGCGCGTGGACGACAAACAAGGGCAGGGCGCGCCGATCAAGGCGGCGTCCGCGGGATAAACAGCCGAGGCGAAGAAAGACATGAAAGTGTTTTACGACAAAGACGCGGACCTTGCCATCATTCAAGGCAAGACGGTCGCGATTATCGGTTACGGGTCGCAGGGTCACGCGCATGCGCTCAATTTGAAAGACAGCGGGGTCAATGTCGTCGTCGGGTTGCGCGAAGGTTCCGCCTCGGTGGCGAAGGCGAGGAACGCCGGCGTGTCGGTCAAGTCGGTCGCCGATGCGGTCAAGGGCGCCGACGTGGTGATGATCGTCGCGCCCGATGAGCAACATAAGAAGATCTACCAAGCCGACATCGAGCCGAACTTGAAGAAGGGCGCGGCGCTCGCGGTGGCGCACGGCTTCAGTATTCATTTCGGATTCATTCAACCGCGCGCCGATCTCGACGTGTTCATGGTGGCGCCGAAAGGTCCGGGGCATCTCGTGCGCTCGACGTTCACCCAGGGCGGCGGTGTGCCGTGTTTGATCGCGATCAAGCAGGACGCGTCGGGACTCGCGCGTTCGTTGGCGTTGTCGTATGCATCCGCCATCGGCGGCGGTCGCGCCGGCGTGATCGAGACCACGTTCAAGGACGAGACCGAGACCGATCTTTTTGGCGAGCAAGTGGTGTTGTGCGGCGGGACCAGCCACTTGGTGCAGGCCGCGTTCGAGACGCTGGTCGAGGCGGGTTACCCGCCGGAGATGGCGTACTTCGAATGTTTGCACGAACTCAAGCTGATCGTGGACTTAATGTATGAAGGCGGCGTCGCCAACATGCGCTACTCGATCTCCAACACCGCCGAGTACGGCGACTACTCGCGCGGCCCGCGTATCGTGAACAGCCAAACCAAGGCCGAGATGAAGAAAATTCTCTCGGAGATCCAGTCGGGCGCGTTCGCGCGCGAGTGGATGGCCGAGAACGAGGCCGGCGCCAAGCGCTTCCTCGAACTGCGGGCCAAGGGCGCGAAGCATCCGATCGAAGAAGTAGGCAGCCGGCTGCGCGACATGATGCCGTGGATCAAGGCCAATCGGGTGGTCGACAAGACGAAGAACTAGACTGATCGCTCCACGGATAAACGCAGATAATATCGCGGATGAACGCAGATCGAAGAATCGGTTTTATCTGCGTTCATCGCTTTTAACATCCGCGTTCATCTGCGGACCCAGTTCTTATGGCTCAGCCTCGTTATCCGTTCCTCGCGCGCGAAGGTTGGGCGCATGTGCTGATCGTCGCCGTCGGGGCGCTCGCGGTGCAGTACTTCGGCGGCATCCTTTGGGCGCTGCCGGTGTGGGTCGCGCTGGTGTTCGTGCTTCAGTTTTTTCGGGATCCCCCGCGCGCGATCCCGGACGCGACCGGTCTCGTCGTTTGCCCGGCGGACGGCCGTGTGATCGCGGTCGGGGTGGTCGACGATCCGTATCTCAAGCGCCAGGCATTGCGCATCAGTGTTTTCATGAACGTGTTCAACGTGCACTCGAACCGCATGCCGGCGGCGGGCCGAGTGACGCAGGCTTGGTATCGCCGCGGAAAATTCTTGAACGCTGCGCTGAATAAGGCGTCGGAAGAGAATGAGCGAAACGCGCTTTCGATCCGCACCGACGACGGTCACGACCTCGTGGTCGTGCAGGTTGCCGGCCTGATTGCGCGGCGTATACTCTGCTATGTCCAACCGAATCAAGCGGTGGCGCGCGGCGAGCGTTACGGTTTCATCCGCTTCGGCTCGCGCGTCGACGTCTACTTGCCCGCCGCTGCGCGCGCCCGGGTCGGGTTGGGCGACAAAGTGAAGGGTGGCAGCGACATTTTGGCCACGTTCGCCGACTGACGGCGGTTCGGAAATCCGAATGCGCGGGATGTGCTCGGTAACCATTGCCGGTTCGCCCTTTCTCAACCGTTGGAGGTATGTGTGAAGCATCGACTGCGACATCGTGACACCGTCGACGTACCCTCGGCGGGCGGCGAGCGCCGGCGGCCGAAGGGAATCTACGTGCTTCCCAGCCTGTTCACGACCGCGAGTTTGTTCGCGGGCTTCTATGCCATCGTGCAGGCGATGAACGGCAATTTCGATTACGCACCGCTTGCGATTTTCGTCGCCATGCTGCTCGATACGTTGGACGGCCGCGTCGCGCGCCTTACCCACACCGAAAGCGAATTCGGTTTTCATTACGACAGCCTGGTCGACATGGTTTCCTTCGGGTTGGCGCCGGCGCTGGTGATGTACGAGTGGGCGCTGTCCGGCATGGGAAACCTCGGCTGGCTCGCCGCGTTCGTGTACGTCGCCGGTGCGGGGCTGCGCCTCGCACGCTTCAACACCCAGGCCGGTATGGCCCTCAGCGACAAGCGCTACTTCCGCGGGCTGCCGAGCCCATCGGCGGCGGGACTGGTCGCCGGCTTCGTTTGGGTGCTGTACGCATTCGGCGTGCCGGGTCGGGACATCAGCATCATCGCGCTACTCGTTACGGTGGCGGGCGGCGTGCTCATGATCAGCAACGTGCGCTACCGCAGTTTCAAGGACCTGGATCTGCGCGGTCGGGTGCCGTTCGTAACGATTTTCGCGGTGCCGCTCGTGTTTGTGCTGATATTCCTGGACCCGCCGCAGGTGTTATTCGTTATCTTCCTGGTTTATTCGCTGTCCGGGCCCGCCGTGCTGGCGCTGCGCCTCGTCAAACGGCCGCGCGAGCAAGCGCCCGAGAAGTCGGACCGAACATAGGCTCGCCCCCTCCCCCCTTACCCTATCCCGCGAGGGGAGAGACCGCATGACGCCGCAGGCGTCACGAATTATGCCCCTGAACCCTGCGGTCTCTTCCCTCACCCCTTGCCCTCTCCCCGGTGGGAGAGGGGGAGTTGGTAGAGTCTCATTTCGATTGGGGTTCTCTTTTTCGGTAAGTTGATTTATATTTTTCACATGCGCTTTCGCATCTCTCGGATTCGTTCCAGGGACAGCTCGGCGGTAAACCGCCCGGCCGCCTCCCTCCTGCTTGCTCTGCTGCTGCGCCCCTAGGCGCAAACTACATTCCTGGCGAGGAAATAATACGCACCCGAAAACGAACCCAACCCCGACATGATCCGCCAAGCGATCGTGTCCCAATCGGTTAAGCAGAGAGAGTGCCATGAAGGACAAACTGATCATTTTTGATACGACGTTACGCGACGGCGAACAGAGTCCGGGCGCGTCCATGACGCGCGACGAGAAAGTACGGATCGCCAAGGTGCTGGAACGCATGCGCGTCGACGTCATCGAGGCGGGATTCCCGGTGGCGAGCAACGGCGATTTCGAAGCGGTGCAGGCGGTGGCGAAGGCGGTGACCGAGAGCACGGTCTGCGGGCTCGCGCGCACCGGTTTCGAGGATATCGATCGAGCCGCGGCGGCGATACGCATGGCTAAACGCGGGCGCATTCACACGTTCATCGCGACATCGCCGATCCATATGGCGAATAAGCTGCGCCTAACGCCGGATGAAGTGCTCGAACGCGCGGTCGCGGCGGTGAAGCGCGCGCGCGATTACACCGACGACGTCGAATTCTCGCCGGAGGACGCCGGCCGCTCGGAGATTGATTTTCTTTGTCGCGTGCTCGAAGCGGTCATCGATGCCGGCGCCACGACCGTGAATATTCCGGATACCGTCGGTTACACGCTTCCGTACCAGTTCGGCGATTTGATCAAGACCCTGCGCGAGCGCGTTCCGAATTCGGATAAAGCGGTATTTTCGGTCCACTGCCACAACGATCTCGGTCTCGCCGTCGCCAATTCGCTGTCGGCGGTCTTGAACGGCGCGCGCCAGGTGGAATGCACCGTCAACGGTCTCGGCGAGCGCGCCGGCAATGCCTCGCTCGAGGAGATCGTCATGGCCGTGCGCACGCGCCAGGACGTGTTTCCCTGCGAGACCGGCATCGATGCGACGCAGATCGTCCCGGCGTCGCGTCTGGTCTCGAACATCACCGGCTTCCCGGTGCAGCCGAACAAGGCGATCGTCGGCGCCAATGCATTCGCGCACGAAGCCGGTATCCACCAGGACGGCGTCATTAAGATGCGCGAGACCTACGAGATCATGCGCGCAGAAGACGTCGGCTGGACGGCGAACCGCATTGTGCTCGGCAAGCACTCGGGGCGCACCGCGTTTCGCCAGCGCTTGAAGGAACTCGGGATCGAGTTCAATTCCTCTCTCGAGATGAACTCGGCGTTCCAGCGCTTCAAGGATCTCGCGGATAAGAAGCACGATATCTTCGACGAAGACTTGCAGGCATTGGTCACGGAGGAGGGACTGGAGCACGAAAGCGAGCATTTCCGCCTAGGCGCGCTTAAAGTCACGTCGCAAACCGGCACCACTCCGTTCGCGGAGATTTCCGTGATCTGCGAAGGCACGGAACACGAAGCCGGTGCATCCGGCAGCGGACCGGTGGACGCCTCGTTCAAGGCGATCGAAAGTGTCGCGCAAAGCGGCGCGCAACTACAGCTCTATTCGGTGAACAACATCACGAGCGGCACCGATTCGCAAGGCGAGGTGACGGTGCGGCTGGAGAAGGGCGGGCGCATCGTCAACGGTCACGGCGCCGATACCGACATTGTGATCGCCTCGGCGAAAGCCTACCTCAACGCGCTGAATAAACTGGTCGCGCCCGCGACGCGAACGCATCCGCAAGCGGAACAGGCGATCTGAGGCGCGATATATCGGAGCGGGACCGCAGTGGATCGGCGTCGCCGATCCACTGCACGTCACTTTGACGCGGGTTTGGTTGCTTCGTGGAGTTTTTCGCGCGCGCCTTCGGCGATTTCCCCGGCTTTTTCCTTGATCGTTGTGCTGATGTCGGGCTTTGCAAATGGATTGCTCAATAGGGATACGCCGCGGCCGTAGTTTATTCCAAGCAGGAATGCGACGATTCCGCCGATGACCAGTCCAACAACAAAACTCTTGAGGCGCGCCGTCATGGTGGGTCTCCGCGGTGGATGATGGACGCCAAGCATAGCGAGATTGCACGGCCTACGCCAAGCGCGACAATCTTCCGCCGCCCAAGGCGTTGCTTATCACCTGAGCGCTGAGCTGATATTGTTATTCCTATGAGCGTATCCGAAGCCACGCGGCGCGCCTATCTCGATGCCCTCGGGATTACTCGATGGGAACCGCGCACGTTGGCGCCGGAACCGGTGAGTGCGGCGGCACCCGAATATCCGCAATCGGTCAACGGGACGTCGGACCTTGGCGTGGCGGACGAAATATCGGCGCCGCTCGAAATCGGCGACATGGATTGGTCGACGCTGGAACGCACGGTCGCCGCGTGCACGCGCTGCGGTCTGCATGCAACGCGCACCCAAACCGTATTCGGCGTCGGCAATCGCGAGGCAAGATGGATGTTCATCGGTGAAGCGCCGGGTGCCGACGAGGACCGGCAGGGTGAGCCGTTCGTGGGTCGCGCCGGTCAGCTGCTTAACGCGATGATCGAAGCGATTGGACTCAAGCGGGAGGAAGTGTTTATTGCGAATGTGTTGAAGTGTCTCAGGTACAACGCGCTGGTTCAGCTCGCTGATGGTTCCTGGGAACGTATCGGAAGGCTAGTTCGGTTCGGTTACAGGGGTTCCGTGATGTCTGTCGATACGCGAGGTCGACTCGTTCCGCGCAAGGTCGTTGGGTGGCACGAGTCGCCACTCGGTGGCCGGCGCGTCTATCGATTGACTTATCGCCGGGCGAAGAACGCCGGTGTGTCGCAAGTCGGCATACAGTTGACTGGTGATCACGAGGTTCTGACCATGCGCGGCTACGTGCCCGTCGAGATGCTCCGGCCCGGTGACAAAATCGCGACAGGCCAAGGCTTGAGCGCGTTAGCTTACGATGTCGTATGCGGTACGTTGCTCGGTGACGGCACGCTCAATGGTACAAGCGCTTATCTGGCGTTTGCCCATTCGGCTAATCAGCAGGATTACGCCGCATTCAAAGCCGAGTTGCTTTCTGAATTGCATCCCGCGCTGCAAACGCTGGACGTCAAAGCGATTGTTGGTGGCGTCAGAACGTATCCGGCGGTTCAGGTCCGGACGCTGGCACACCGGGCGCTGCGAATCCTTCGTAGTGACTTTTACGGCCCACGCAAGCAAGTGCCGGAATGGATCGTCGATAAACTCAATGCCCGGATGCTGGCGTTTTGGTTCATGGATGACGGTTATATGCGGATCCGTCCGCCACGGCAGCCATCGGCCGAAATTGCGACTTGCGGCTTCGCAGAACGCGATTTGGTCTTGCTGCAACGAGCGTTACTCCGACTTGGGTTGCGCGCGAAGATACTGCGCGGACGGTTGCACTTCGACGTCGAGGAAACAGTTCGCTTTAGCGAAGCGATTGCGCCCTATGTGCCTCCGTCGATGCGCTATAAGCTTCATCCGGTTGTCGAGCGCCGCATCCCATTCGATGATGGGCGATTTCGACGCGAGCCGCCGGAGGTGTTCTACGACACGGTCGAGGCGACGGACATAACTGATCAACTGCGTACCGATCGTACGTTTTTCTGTCTGGATGTCGAAGAGACGCACAACTTCGTAACCGCCGGCGGGGTAGTGCACAATTGCCGCCCTCCCGGCAACCGCGATCCGCAGCCGAACGAAGTCGAGAGCTGCGAGCCGTATCTGATGCGACAGATCGAGTTGATTCATCCGCGTTTGATCGTCGCGCTCGGGCGCCATGCCGCGCACAGCCTGCTCAAGACCGAAGCGCCGCTGGCGCGCCTGCGCGGCCAACGCCTCGCGTATCGCGGCACGCCGCTCGTGGTGACGTTTCATCCGGCGTATTTGCTCCGCAATCCGATCGACAAGCGTCGCGCCTGGGACGATCTGTGTCTGGCGCGCAAGATCGTGGCGGCATCGCCGTGAGCGCGGCGGTCATCTCGCCGGAACGCCCGCGGCTGCGCCCGATGCGCGGGGTCGATTTGAACGCGGTGCTCGAAGTGGAGCGTTCGTCGTACGAGTTTCCCTGGACGCGCTCGATTTTTCGCGACTGCCTGCGCGTCGGGTACTACTGTTTCGTCTATGAGGCGTCCGCCGGTTTGGTCGGCCACGGCATCGTGTCGATCGCCGCCGAGGAGTGCCATTTCCTCAATATCTGCGTGCACCCGGAGTATCAGCGGCGCGGTCACGGGCGCGCGCTGGTCAATTTCCTGCTTATGTTGGCGCGGCGCAAGCGCGCCCGCGTTGCGCTGCTCGAAGTGCGTGTTTCGAACAGCGGCGCGTATAAGCTCTACACGCAGCTCGGTTTCGATGAAATCGGCATGCGCAAGGATTACTATCCCGCGCGCTTTGGCCGCGAAGACGCGATCATTCTCGCGCGCGACCTAACGCTCGACCGTATTCATCCCCCCGTCGGTTCTTCCGGCTCGCGCTAGGGCGTCGGCGCCCCAGGGCCCGGCGCGGATTTCCCGAGGTTTCCGGTCGGCACGCCGCCGCTATTGCCGGCGCCTGCCTGATACTGTATAAATAAACATACCTTGGCATCGTTGAGCGGGCGCGGAAGATAGCCGCGTTTCCGGCAACCTTTACGGCTCGCGCCGCTCACGCGATCCGTTGATGGCAGGTTATACCCATGGCCGAACTGACTCGTCGACAAGCGGAAATCCTTACTTTCCTGCGCAACTTCATCGAGCGCGAGCACCGGCCGCCGACCCGCGCCGAGATGGCCGAGCGGCTCGGCTTCAGCTCGCCGAACGCGGCCGAGGAGCATTTGCGCACGCTCGAGCGCAAGGGCGTGATCGAAATGACGCCCGGTGCCGCGCGCGGCATCCGCCTGAAGAGCGCCGGGCTGCCGGTGGTCGGGCGCGTCGCGGCGGGCAATCCGATTCTCGCGCAGGAAAATATCGAGGCGCACGTGCGCCTCGATGCGCGGTTCTTCAAGCCGCGCGCGGATTATCTGCTGCGCGTGAAAGGCGCGAGCATGCGCGATGTCGGCATCCTCGACGGCGATCTGCTGGTCGTGCACAAAACGCCGAACGCCGACACCGGCCAGATCGTGGTCGCGCGCCTGTCGGACGAGGTGACGGTCAAGCGGCTGCAGCGCCGCGGCAACCGCGTGCGATTGTTGCCGGCGAATCCGGATTTCAAACCGATCGACGTCGACCCGCGCACCGAGGACTTCGCGATCGAAGGGATCGGCGTCGGCGTCTTGCGCAATGGCATCAAGCGATGAACTTGCAACAGGTTTTGCAGCGCCGCGACGTTTGGCGCGGCAGCCGGGCGCCGGCGGCGCAAGCGGTCGCGAGCGGTTTTACGCCGCTCGATGAACTGCTGCCGGGCGGGGGCTGGCCGCGCGGCGCGTTGACCGAAATCGTCGTAGCGCATCGAGGGATCGGTGAATTGCGTCTGCTGTTGCCGGCGCTCGCGCGGCTGAGTCGCGGCGATCGCTCGATCGCGTTTATCGCGCCTCCGTATATTCCCTTTGCGCCGGCGCTGGCCGCCGCCGGTGTCGAACTGTCGCGGCTGTTGCTCGTGCACCCGAGCACGCACGAAGAGCATCTTTGGGCGGTCGAGGCGAGTTTGCGCGCAGGCGCGTGCGCCGCCGTGCTTGCCTGGCCGGAAACGATTACCGCGCCGCGGTTGCGGCGTTGGCAGCTGGCGGCCGAGATGGGCGGCGCGGTCGGCGTTTTGTTTCAGCAGCGCAAGGTGGAGAACTCGCCCGCGGCGCTGCGGCTCCAGCTCGCGGCCGGTGATAAAAACGCCGTGAAATTACATATTCTCAAACGTCGCGGCGGCTGGCCGATCGGTCCGGTATGTCTGGAGTTCGACCATGCTCTGGCTGTGCGCGAATCTTCCGAATTTAGCGATCGAGATAGGCTCCCGCGGCGCGCCGGCGAATGAGCCGCTCGCGATAGCCGAAGGCGAGGGGCGCGAGCAGCGTATCGTTGCGGCGAATGAATACGCGCGCCATGCCGGCGTATGTGCGGGCGCGCCTATCGGCGAAGCGTATGCGCTGATCCACAACCTGCGCGTGCGCCCGCGGTGTCCTTCGGCGGAACGGGAAGCGCTCGCGCAGCTCGCCGCTTGGAGCGGGCAATACACGTCGTTCGTAAGCCTCGCGCCGCCGGACGCGCTGCTCCTGGAAGTCGAGGGCAGCCGCAATCTTTTCGGCAGTTACGATCGTCTGGTGGCGAGCCTGCGTCGAGGTTTGAAAGATCTCGGCTACGGCGCGTGCATTGCCGTCGCGCCGACGCCGCTCGGCGCTACCTGGCTGGCCCGAGGCAAGCGGGAAGTGTGCGTTACCGACCATGCCGCGCTATTCAGTGCGCTTGCCAAACTTCCGTTAACTTGTCTCGATCTCGACGCCGATGGCGAGTCGCTGCTGCGCGCTCTCGGCTTGACTGCGCTCATTGATTGCTTGCGGCTGCCGCGCGATGGCATCGCGCGGCGCGTCGGCCCGCACATTCTCGAACTGCTCGACCGCGCGTTCGGCCGCAAGCCCGATCCGCGCTCGGCCTTTGTCCCGCCGGAACACTTTCGCGCGCGGCTCGCGCTGCCGGCGCCGGTGGCGACGCGCGACGCCTTGCTGTTTCCGCTGCATCGGCTCCTGCTCGAACTGGCCGGTTTTCTGCTCGCGCGCGGCAGCGGCGCCGCGGAATTGGTGATTACGCTACGCGCGGGCCGCGGTGCTCCGTCCCTGCGTGTGTCGCTGCCGCTGGTGACGCCATCGCGCGACGCCCAGCATCTGACGGATCTTGTGCGCGAGCGCTTGGAGCGCATGACGCTCAAGGCCCCGGTGGAGGAAGTGCTGCTTCAGGTCGAGGCGTTGCCGCCGCTCGCGCCCCAGCCGGCCGATTTCTTCGCCGGCGCGCGGCCGCCGGATGCCTTGCGCGCGCAATTGGTGGAACGGCTGCAAGCCCGCCTTGGGCGCGATGCCGTGCGCGGCATCGCGACGCACGCCGACCATCGACCCGAGCGCGGCTGGCGCTATGTCGAGGCCGGCGCCGCCGGTGAGGCGGTCGCGAACCGCCGTCGGCCGATGTGGCTGCTGCCGGAACCGATGGCGCTGGAAATCCGCGAAGGCGCGCCGTACCGGGACGGCGCGCTTGCGCTCGAAACCGGGCAAGAACGCATCGAAAGCGGTTGGTGGGACGGTGCCGATATCGGGCGCGATTATTTCATCGCGCGCGACGCGCACGGCCGGCGGTTATGGATTTTTCGCGAGATGGCCGCGCCGCGGCGCTGGTTTTTGCACGGGGTGTTCGGCTAAATCCGACACCACATCGCATCGACGCACGTTCACGCGGGTGGCAAAGGCTTATTGTCTTTCCGATATAACTCGATAGTTTCCTCGACAATCAGACGAAGTTCCTCGAACACTTTTTTCTCGTCGTTGCCATGACAACCGCCGAGGAGCAGTCCCGGTGCGCTGCCGACATAACATTGATCTTCTTCAGACCACTCGACGATTTTTGCGTATTTGGCGCTGTCTTTTATTTTTCCAACTCCTCCAGGGCCAAGCGTACGGCGCAGACCTGATAATGTTTTGCATCATCTCCAAGTTTACCCAAGATGGTCACGGGTTTCCGGGCGTTTGGGTGGGAAAAATTCCGGTGACTTCCTTTACCACCACGATCCACGAAACCCGCCCTTTTCGGTTCAGCGATTAACTCCCTGACTTTTGGCGGCGTCTACGCATCCTAATTCTTGTTGATCGCCTTGTTCGGCGTCACTGTATGTTCCGACGCCGAGCAATCTCGGCGAATATGTTCACGAAATGGCCTGAACCAACATCTGACTGCTTGAAGCCATAAACGTCCATGATCCGCTTCCATATCTCAGATGTGTCCGATGAGCCAAAATCGGTGAAGTCACGGACATCGGACTCATCTGAAATCAAATACTCTCCCGGCAGAAGCTCGAAAATCTCCTCCATGAACTCGCACGCGATCTGACGGAATTCCTCAATGCGGTGCGTCGACGCATACGTGATCTTCTTACCTTTGAACCGACTCCTGGATATCACGCCGTCGTCATCGCTCATGGTGTATTCGCGTGCGGCTCATATGACGCCCTAAACGCCGCGCATCAGCGACGCGCTGCCCACGTATCCTGATAACCATTTTATCCATCCCGCATTCGCTGCATGCGTTTGTTCGGCGACAGCGGTGCGGTCGATCGCTATGCGGCAACCTCAATGAGCACCTCCGGATGCCGCTCCGCGATCAGCAACAGCGTTTTCGCTGCTCCAGACGGTTGGCGACGACCCTGTTCCCACTGCTCAAGCGTTCGCTTCGAAACTCCGAGGGCGGCGGCGAATTGAGCCTGCGACAACCCGCTGTTCAACCGCACCCGCACCACTTGAGACTGCGGCTTCATCTTCGTGCGCTTGCCACCACCAGCCTTAATCTCCCGGACACCGTCCAGCACTTCCTGCCAAACGTCGCGGCCGGCCTCGAACTCGGCCAACGCCTTACCGCTGAGCTTCTTAGCCATTACGAAATGCCTCCAACAGCTGCCTCAAAATGTGCCCAGGTACGTTCTCTTGCTTGGCTTTGGCATAGAGCGACAGCATCCAAAATTCGTTCGGCTCGTACCGTACGAAGTAGATCACTCTTAGCCCGCCCCGTTTGCCCATGCCCGGACGAACCCATCGAAGCTTACGAACACCACCAGACCCGCGCACGAGCTGCCCTGCCTCCGGGCTCTGCATCATGAACTGTTGCAGCTCAGCGTACTCATCATCGTCCAGATAGACCGAACATAGCCTCTGGAACGCCGATGACTCGATGAACGTAAACACGCTGCCAACTATACGCCAATGGCGTATTCGAGGCAAGAACGACTATTCTGTCGCCTAAGGAACCTCTGATTAAGTGAACATTCACCGCAAAGACGCAAAGGACGCAAAGAAAAACAGGAGTTTTTACCAAGAAAACTCTTTGCGCTCTTTGCGCCTTTGCGGTGAGAAGCAGTTTTTCGAGACTTGTTCAGAGCTTCCCTAACGTCTTGGTGAACGGCGGGCCGGCACGCATGACTCCCGATAGCGCGCGGCGCTTGCGACCCGTCCGTTCCACCTGGAGTTAGCCAGCGATAGGCAGGTGGCCGCAGGCAAGTCCATAGGGTTCAAACAACTTCCACATCCGTCGTCGTGTTCGGCGCATTGCGGATAGTGCAGCCGACCGGTGAATGCGCCTCGCTCCAGGCAACGATTTCCCGCAACTGCGCGGGTGTCGCGCCCTCGGCGCCGATCTTCACCTTCGTGCGCAAACTAAGCAGTCCGGCGGAAACGCTTTCGTCCAAACCCAGCAACCCTCGGTTATCAGAATCGCTCTCCACAGTAACCTCGAGTGTTTTCAACTTGAGACCCAGTTTCGCTGCCCTCATTGCAATGACAGTGGCGTTGCATGAGGCCAAGGACGCTCTTAGCAACCAGCCAGGGTTCGGTCCCGAACCCGCGCCTATCGGCGGCGGCATGTCGCTTTGGATCTTCTCACCAGCGGGGCCAGTAACTTGAAATTTCAGTGCATCCTCAAGCCTTGCGGTGGCCGGAGCGTTCTTCGTTCGAGCCTTTTCAGGTTGATCGGTAAAGATCTTCGTTAGTTTCGCGATTGCCTCAGAAACGTTTGACATGTCGTGCCTCCTTATCGATTGCGCCGCGATCTACGCTGGCTAACGTGCCGTTCAGCAGCGGCGCGCTGACGTATCATGCGCCGCGAGCGCACAATGGCACCGTCGCGCTCGCGGCGCGCACGCGATGTCGTATCACCGTCCGCTGCAACGGCTTGTTATGCCGCAGATTGCTGATCGGTGTCCCACCCTGGAAACACCAGCACTGCGGGATGGCACTTGAGAGCACGAGCAAGAACCTTCGCGCGCTCCACACCAAGGCTAACGCGATCGTTCTCGATGGCGGAAATCGTGGCCTGAGGAATGCCCGTAAGCTCAGCCAACTGATTCTGGCTGAGTTCCTGAAGTTCGCGAATGATGCGCACCGATTCACCGACACTGACCTCGGCGCGGCGTTTGGCTGGACGGAACTGACTCATTTTTTATGGTCTCCGATAATCGTGTGCAGTGACCGACACAACCTGGAATATCTGCTGTGCAGCCACAACCCGGTAGATAACGCGATACTGGATGGACAAGCGCGAGGATCGATGGCCTTTCCACTCTCCGGAAAGCGCTTCGTCATGGAACCCCTTGATCGCACGTAGACCCGGCGGGCCGGAGATCACGGCTATGTCGAGCCACTTTTCGTAACGCTTGAGAATCTCCTTTGGCACTGCGGCGAGCTGTTTCTCTACCCTTCGGTGCTCCTCTATGCGCCACATGCCACATTGTGGCTATACCATAAATGATATGTCAAGCGCAGAATCTCTTCTGCGGCATAACGCCCCGGTTCAACGGCGGCGCGCCCGCGATGTCGTGTCACCGTCCGCTGCAACCGGTAGTTATACGCTAGCCACGACATCAGAAAGCTTGATCTTCCCCGTGGATAGGATCCTCGCGCGCAGCCCTGCGCGATGAACCAAACCGGGCAACACCTTGTCCGAAACCAACGACGCTAAGTGCGCACACGGTTCGCACAAGCGCATTCCTTCAAGCAACACCTCGCCGACGGTGAAGCGCGCGCCAACAAGTTCGTTCAGCCTAACACCCTTGGTCACGACGTTCCTGCGCGGCGCTCCATAATCCAGCATCGACTCAGTACTGCGATTGAAGAGATCGATCTCCTCAGACTCGATGAGCGTAATCTCCTGGTCCGGGCGGACTCTGGCTTGCTCGGAGAACGTTCCTAGCTGGGTGCAGTAGCGATCGCCACGAATGCCGCGCCCTTGTTCGAGCTCGGCAACGCTCACCGATTCCATCGCTGCTCTACCGGCTGGCGCAACATAGATCGCAAGAACGCTGCCGGCCATCATCGCGTATAACGC
>DASWLD010000074.1:0-17628 GCA_036396275.1 Burkholderiales bacterium | reverse complement strand
CGAGATGGTGATGCCGGGCGACAACATCAAAGTGGTCGTTTCCCTCATCGCCCCGATCGCCATGGAGGAAGGCCTGCGCTTTGCCATCCGCGAGGGCGGACGTACCGTGGGGGCGGGGGTGGTGGCGAAGGTGGTTGAATAAGGCAGATACAAGATACAAGAGGCAAGAGACAAGCCAGGTGCAAGGTCCGTTTTAACTTGTATCTTGGAACTTGCTACTTGCTACTTGTCACTTAGGTTTGATGACAACGATTAAGCAAGAGGACCTGATACAAAGCATCACGGGCGCGCTGCAATACATCTCGTATTACCATCCGGTCGATTACATCACCGCGCTGGGCGAGGCGTATCGGGCCGAGGAATCCGAACCCGCGCGCGACGCGATTGCACAGATCCTGACGAACTCGCGCATGTGTGCGGAAGGTCATCGGCCGATCTGTCAGGACACCGGGATCGTCGTGGTGTTCTTGAAGGTCGGTATGAACGTGCGCTGGGACGCGACGCTTTCGGTCGAGGACATGGTAAACGAAGGCGTGCGCCGCGCTTACCTCGATCCCGACAACAAGTTGCGGGCATCGATCGTGAGTCATCCGGTCGGCGGCCGAAAGAATACCGGCGACAATACGCCGGCGGTAATACATTACGACGTAGTGCCGGGCGACGAACTCGAAGTGAAACTCGCCGCTAAAGGCGGCGGTTCGGAGAACAAATCGAAGTTCACGATGTTGAATCCGTCCGATTCGATCGTGGATTGGGTTTTGAAAACAGTGCCGACCATGGGCGCGGGCTGGTGCCCGCCCGGAATGCTCGGCATCGGTGTCGGCGGCAGCGCCGAGAAGGCAATGGTGCTCGCGAAAGAAGCGCTGATGGAGCCGATCGACATGCACGCGCTGAAAGCGCGCGGCGCGTCGAACCGGATCGAAGAGCTGCGGCTCGAGTTGTATGAAAAAGTGAACGCGCTTGGCGTCGGCGCGCAGGGATTGGGCGGCTTGTCGACCGTGTTGGATGTGAAGATTCTGGAATATCCGACGCACGCGGCCAGTCTGCCGGTGGCGATGATTCCGAATTGCGCGGCGACCCGGCACGCGCACTTCACGCTCGATGGCAGCGGTCCGGTGCATCTCGATCCGCCGGATTTGGCGAAGTGGCCGAAGGTGCAGTGGGCGCCGTCGCCGGGCGCGACGCGGGTCGATTTGGGCGCGCTGACGCGCGAACAAATCGCGGCGTGGAAACCGGGCGAACGACTGTTGTTATCCGGAAAGTTGCTGACGGGCCGGGATGCCGCGCATAAGCGCTTGGTCGACATGATCGCACGGGGCGAGAAGTTACCGGTCGATTTTACGAACCGCGTGATCTATTACGTCGGCCCGGTCGATCCGGTACGCGATGAAGTAGTCGGGCCCGCCGGACCGACGACCGCCACGCGAATGGATAAGTTCACCGAGACCATGCTCGCGCGTACCGGCCTGGTTGCGATGATTGGCAAGGCCGAACGCGGGCCGATCGGGATTGAAGCGATCAAACGGCACAAGGCGGCGTACTTGATGGCCGTCGGCGGTGCGGCTTACTTGGTCGCGAAAGCGATTCGCGCGGCGCGCGTGGTAGCGTTCGCCGATCTCGGCATGGAAGCGATTTACGAATTCGACGTGAAGGACATGCCGGTCACCGTTGCGGTCGATGCGAACGGTACATCGGTGCATCAAACGGGTCCGGAAGAATGGCGCCGGAAGATACGAGTAGCAAGTGGCAAGTAGCAAGTTTCAAGCGGCAAGAACCAGGTTTGCTTGCCACTTGCTACTTGAAACTTGCTACTAATTTATAGGCCAGTAGCTCAATTGGCAGAGCGGCGGTCTCCAAAACCGCAGGTTGGGGGTTCGATTCCCTCCTGGCCTGCCATGAAACCAAGGGACGAGGGACGAGACACGAGTGGCGAGAGCAAGCAGGTAGTTCGTACCTTGTACCTCGTCCCTCGCGCCTTCAAATTGTCAGGCAGGTAAATGGCAGACAAGATCAAAATAGCGGTGGCCGTGCTGGTTCTTGTGGCCGGCATCGTCGGCTTCTATTACTTCGGCGATCAGCCGGCGATCGTGCGCGTGCTCATCGTGCTGGGGGCCGCGGCGGCGGCGGTCGTTGTCGGACTCCCGACGGCGCCGGGTCGGCAGCTCCTGGAATTCAGCAAGGCCGCGCGCGGCGAGTTGCGTAAAGTCGTGTGGCCGAGCAACAAAGAGACCATGCAAGTAACGCTGGTGGTATTCGCCATGGTGGTGCTGATAGCCCTGTTTCTGTGGGTGGTCGATTGGGGGTTGCTGAAGATGATGCGGGCGCTCACGGGGCAAAAGGTTTAGGCCATGTCGATGAGATGGTACGTCGTGCACACGTATTCGGGTTTCGAGAAGCAAGTCGTGCGCTCGCTCAAGGAACACATCAGGAACGCCAGCATGGAAGGCAAGTTCGGCGAGATCCTGCTGCCGACCGAAGAAGTCGTGGAGATGAAGAGCGGACAAAAGCGCACCAGCGAGCGCAAGTTCTTTCCCGGCTACGTGCTGGTGCAGATGGAGATGGACGACGACAGCTGGCACCTCGTGAAGAACGTGCCGAAAGTGAGCGGCTTCATCGGCGGTTCCGGCATGAAACCGACGCCGATTTCGGAAAAGGAAGCGGACGCGATTATTCGGCAGGTGCAGGAAGGCGTCGAGAAACCGAAACCGAAGTTCTCGTTCTCGACCGGAGAGCAGGTACGCGTCACCGACGGACCGTTCCAGGATTTTAACGGTACCGTCGAAGATGTGAACTATGAAAAGAACAAGCTGCGCGTTTCGGTATCTATCTTCGGCCGCATGACGCCGGTCGAATTGGATTTCAGTCAGGTGGAGAAGGCGTGAGGACGTAAATACGTGAGGACGTGAGATGGTGAGTGCGTGAGGTAGAGAACATGTTTCGACCTCGCGATCTCCCGCTCTCACGACCTCACGGTTTTTCTGAAACCGCGAGGAGCCTGAATTGTTACGGGCGCTGGTACTCGCAGGAGATTAGAAAGTGGCAAAGAAGATAACTACCTATATTAAGTTGCAGGTCCCGGCCGGCTCGGCCAATCCGTCGCCGCCGATCGGCCCGGCGTTGGGCCAGCACGGCCTGAATATTATGGAGTTCTGCAAGACGTTCAACGCGCAAACCCAGAACATGGAGAAGGGCTTGCCGACCCCCGTGGTGATCACGGTCTATAGCGACAAGAGCTTTACCTTCATCATGAAGACGCCGCCGGCGACGGTGCTCATCAAGAAGGCGATCGGCATAGAGAAGGGTTCGAGCGTTCCGAACAAGGACAAAGTCGGCAAGATCACGCGCAAGCAGCTCGAAGAAATCGCCAAAGTGAAAATGCCGGACCTCAATTGCCACGGTGATCTCGAAGCGGCGGTGCGTATCATCGCCGGCAGCGCGCGCAACATGGGCGTCGACGTGGAGGGGGTGTGACATGGCGCACGTGAGCAAACGGATCAAGGCGCAACGCGCCAAGTTCGATTCGATGAAGACCTATCCGATCGACGAGGCGCTCCAGATTCTGAAGAGCACCGCGTCGGTGAAGTTCGACGAGTCCGTCGACGTCGCCGTTAATCTCGGTATCGACGCGAAAAAGTCGGACCAGAACGTTCGCGGCACGGCCGTGATGCCGCGCGGCACCGGCAAGAAGGTACGCGTCGCCGTGTTCGCCGAAGGTGCGGCCGCCGAAGCGGCGAAGCAGGCCGGCGCCGACATCATCGGTTTTCAAGATCTGGCCGACCGCATTAAGCAGGGGCAGATCGATTTCGATCTCGTGGTCGCGACGCCGGAAGCGATGAAAATCGTGGGCGCGCTCGGCCAGATCCTTGGTCCGCGCGGCCTCATGCCAAATCCGAAGGTGGGTACGGTGACTCCGAACGTGGCGAAAGCGGTGGAGAGCGCCAAGGCGGGGCAGGTGCAATACCGTGCCGACAAGGCGGGCATCGTCCACTGCGCGATTGGCAAAGCGTCGTTCGAAGCGACGGCACTGAAGGAAAACCTTATGTCGCTAATGGCCGCGATCAATCGTTCGCGCCCGGCGGCGGCCAAAGGTGCTTATTTGAAGCGCGTGACGCTTTCGACCACGATGGGTCCGGGCGTCCAGCTGGACGTGAGCAGTATCGGTTAAGAGAATTTGGGTCCCCCGCGCCTTGTTCTTGTTACGCCGTGCCTATCGGCATGCCGTTACCGGAGCAAGGTGCGGGGGGAGTCCAAGACCGCAGGTTCCCGCACCGTAGTCAGGTGACAGCGTGCCGATAGGCACGGCGTAAGAAGACTAGGGTGCGGGATTAAACGGCGCAGCACGCCGGCCCGCGCAGACGGTAGACCCGCGCAGGATGTACCACGGTTCGTCGAAGGACGGGCAGGTTTCCTGGATACGGTCGCCGGAAAAGGTGTAACCGGAGAGGTGACTGGTAGATGAGTCTAAGTATTGAGCAGAAGAAGGCGGTGGTTGCCGAGGTCGCCGAGCAGTTTAAAGGCGCCGAGGCGGCGGTGTTAGCGGAGTACCGGGGATTGAGCGTGGCCCAGATGACGGCGCTGCGCGGCAAGGCGAGACAAGCACAGATTTACGTGCGCGTCGTAAAGAATTCGCTTACCCGGCGCGCCATCGAGGGGTCGGACTACGAGTGCTTGGGCGATCAGCTGTCCGGTCCGCTCGCACTCGCTATTTCGAAGGATCCGGTGGCGGTGGCCAAGCTTTTGGCGGAGTTCGCCAAAGACAACGTAGCGCTGAAAATCCGCGCGGGCGCGATGGGCGGAAAGCTCATGTCGCTCGCGCAGGTCGAGGCGCTGGCCAAGCTGCCGTCGCGCGAACAATTGCTGGCGACGCTGGTGGGCACGCTGCAAGCGCCGATCGTGAAGCTCGTGCGTACCTTGAACGAGGTACCCGCAAAGTTCGTGCGGACATTGGCCGCCGTGCGTGACGCCAAAGGCCCCGCTGCCTGAAATCTAACCGAACGACCGTGAGTCGACTGAATCAGGAGAGTTTAATCCATGGCTGTATCTAAAGAAGAGATCTTAAATTCCATTGCGAGCATGTCGGTCCTGGAGCTGTCCGAGCTAATTAAGGACATGGAAGCGAAATTCGGCGTGTCCGCCGCGGCCGCCGTGGCTGTAGCGGCACCGGCCGGAGGCGCAGGCGCGGCGGCAGCGCCGGCCGAGGTAAAGACCGAGTTTGACGTCGTTTTGACCGCTTCTGGAGATAATAAGGTTGCGGTCATCAAGGCGGTTCGGGCGGTGACTACACTAGGCCTGAAGGAAGCCAAGGATCTCGTCGAGGGCGCTCCACAAACCGTGAAGGAAGCCGTGCCGAAGGCCGATGCCGAGAAGATGAAGAAAGAACTTGAAGCCGCCGGCGGTAAGGTCGAACTGAAGTAAGTTGTTACTGTCATACACAACCCTGCCGTATAGGGGTTCAAGCTGGGCGCGACTGGCCGGTGGCCGGTCCGCGCTCGGCTGTCGTTTTTTTGGTTGGACGGCCGCGCGTGGTCGTCGACTTCCCGAGGAAACCTAATGGCCTACTCATTCACCGAAAAAAAGCTTATCCGCAAGAATTTCGGCAAGCGCCCGAGCATTTTGCGCGTGCCGTACCTGTTGGCGATCCAGAAGAATTCGTACCGTCAATTTCTCCAGGCGGAAATTCCCGCCGAGCAGCGAATCGACCAGGGTTTGCAGGCGGCGTTCAAGAGCGTTTTCCCGATCGAGTCGTACAACGGCAACGCGGCGCTTGAGTTCGTCAGCTATCGCCTCGGCGTGCCGACGTTCGACGTGAAGGAATGCCAACAGCGCGGGCTTATCTATGCGGCACCACTGCGCGTGCTGGTTCGCTTGGTGGTGTTCGATAAGGACGAGGCGAGCGGGACCAAGTCGGTACGCGATATTAAGGAGCAGGAAGTGTACATGGGCGAGATCCCGCTCATGACCGATAACGGCACGTTCGTGATCAACGGCACCGAGCGTGTGATCGTTTCGCAGCTGCACCGCTCGCCGGGCGTGTTTTTCGAGCACGATTACGGCAAGACCCATTCTTCCGGGAAGCTGCTGTTCTCGGCCCGGGTCATCCCCTATCGCGGTTCGTGGCTCGATTTTGAGTTCGATCCGAAGGACAACCTGTACGTGCGTATCGATCGCCGACGCAAGCTGCCCGGTACGATCCTGCTGCGCGCGCTCGGGATGAACACGCCGGAGATTTTGCGCACATTTTTCGAAATGGACACGTGGAACCTCGTGAAGAACGAGATTCGTTTGGAGCTGATCCCGCAGCGGCTGCGCGGCGTACAACCCGACTTCGATATCAAAACCCCCAAGGGCGAAGTGATCGTCGAAGCCGGGCGGCGCATCTCCGGGCGACACGTGCGCGAGCTGGAGAAAGCACGGCTGAGGCATCTGGCGGTGCCGCCGACGTTTCTCGCCGGCCGTGCGCTGGGCGAAGAAGTGATCGACACCCAGACCGGGGAGGTGCTGGCGCACGGCAACGACGTTGTGACCGCGGAGCTGGTCGAGAAGCTGCTCAAGGCCAATATCCAGACGCTGAAAACCATCTACACCAACGAACTCGATCGCGGTTCGTTCATGTCGGACACGCTGCGCCTCGACCCGACGCGCGATGCGCTTGAAGCGCAAATCGAAATTTATCGCATGATGCGCCCGGGCGAACCGCCGACGAAGGACGCGGCCCAGACGCTATTCAACAATCTGTTTTTCAGCTCCGATCGCTACGATCTATCGGCGGTCGGCCGCATGAAATTCAATCGCCGCGTGGGGCGCGACTCCGACGAGGGTCCGGGCATCCTTACCAAGGAAGACATCATCGATGCCATGAAGATTCTCATCAGCCTGAAGAACGGCATCGGCGAGATCGACGACATCGATCATCTCGGCAACCGCCGCGTACGTTCGGTGGGAGAGCTCGCGGAAAACCAATTCCGGGTCGGACTGGTGCGCGTCGAGCGCGCCGTCAAGGAACGCTTGGCGTTGGCCGAGTCGGAAGGCTTGATGCCGCAGGAACTGATCAACGCGAAGCCGGTGTCGGCGGTGATCAAGGAATTCTTCGGATCGAGCCAGTTGTCGCAGTTCATGGACCAAACCAATCCGCTGTCCGAAGTCACGCACAAGCGCCGCGTATCGGCGCTCGGACCGGGCGGCCTGACGCGCGAGCGCGCCGGTTTCGAAGTGCGCGACGTGCACCCGACGCATTACGGTCGCGTTTGTCCGATCGAGACGCCGGAAGGTCCGAATATCGGTTTGATCAACTCGCTCGCGGTGTATGCGCGCACGAACGAATACGGGTTCCTCGAAACGCCGTATCGCAAAGTCACTAACGGGAAGGTCACCGACGAGGTCAACTACCTGTCGGCGATCGAGGAAGGCAAGTATGTCATCGCGCAAGCGAACGCGGGTATGGACAACAACGGTCGTTTGAACGACGACCTTGTGTCGTGCCGCTTCAAGAACGAATTCATGCTCTCGACTTCGGATAAGGTCGAATACCTGGACGTCGCGCCGTCGCAAATCGTGTCGGTGGCGGCGGCGCTGATTCCGTTCTTGGAGCACGACGATGCCAACCGCGCGCTCATGGGTTCGAACATGCAGCGTCAGGCGGTGCCGACGCTGCGTACCGAGAAACCGCTGGTGGGAACGGGCATCGAGCGTATCTGCGCGATCGACTCGGGTTCCTGCGTCGTGGCGACCCGGGGCGGCGCGGTCGACTCGGTCGACGCGTCGCGCATCGTGGTGCGCGTGCACGACGACGAAACCAAGCCGGGCGAGGTCGGCGTCGACATATACAACCTTATTAAGTATCAGCGCTCCAACCAGAACACCAACATCAACCAGCGGCCGCTGGTGAAAGTCGGCGACGTCATCGCCAAGGGTGACGTGCTGGCCGACGGTCCGTCGACCGATATGGGCGAGCTCGCGCTCGGGCGCAACATCCTGGTCGCGTTCATGCCGTGGAACGGCTACAACTTCGAGGACTCGATTCTGATCTCGGAGCGCGTAGTCGAGCAGGACTACTTCACGACGATCCATATCGAGGAGCTGCAAACGGTTGCTCGCGACACCAAGCTCGGGCCGGAAGAAATTACGCGCGACATTCCGAACGTCGGTGAAGCGGCGCTAAACAAGCTCGACGAATCGGGCATCGTCTATATCGGCGCCGAAGTCGACGCCGGCGACATTCTGGTCGGCAAGGTAACGCCGAAAGGCGAAACCCAGCTAACGCCCGAAGAGAAGTTGTTGCGCGCGATCTTCGGAGAGAAGGCGTCCGACGTGAAGGACACGAGTCTGCGCGTGCCGTCCGGTATCTCCGGCACGGTGATCGACGTTCAGGTGTTCACGCGCGAAGGCGTGGAAAAGGATCAGCGCGCGAAGAGCAACGAAGACGCTGAACTCGCGCGTATTCGCAAGGACCTGGACGATCAGTACCGCATTGTCGAGGACGACGCGTTCGCGCGTCTCGAGCGGCAAATCGTCGGCAAGCAAGCCGACGGCGGACCGAACGGTCTGCAAAGCGGCGACAAGATCGCGAAGAGCTATCTCGATGAGCTGCCGCGCGGCAAGTGGTTCGACATCCGGTTGCGCAACGAAGAAGCATCGCAAGCGCTCGAGCGCATTCGCGGTTATCTCGCGAAGCAGAAGGAGCATTTCGACCAACGCTTCACCGAGAAGAAAGCGAAGCTCACCTCGGGTGACGATCTCGCGCCGGGTGTCCTGAAGATGGTCAAGGTCTACGTCGCGGTGAAACGGCGCTTGCAACCGGGCGACAAGATGGCCGGCCGCCACGGCAATAAGGGCGTGATCTCGCGCATCGTGCCGGTGGAGGACATGCCGCACATGGCCGACGGCACGCCGGTCGACGTGGTGCTCAACCCGCTCGGCGTACCGTCGCGCATGAACGTCGGCCAGGTGCTGGAAACGCATCTCGGTTGGGCGGCGCATGAAATCGGCGCGAAGATCGGCCAACTGCTCGACAGCTACCTCGCCGAGCAGGGGCGCCTGGAAGACCTGCGCAAACTCGTCGACAAGGTCTACAACCACGTCGGCAGCGGCGGGCACAAGGAAGACATCAAGTCGTTCAGCGACACAGAGTTGGTCGAGCTCGCCCGCAACATGCGCAAGGGCGTGCCGGTCGCGACGCCGGTGTTCGAGGGCGCGTCCGAAGATGAAATTCGCGACATGCTGTTTCTCGCGGATCTGCCGCTGTCGGGCCAGACCACGTTGTACGACGGGCGCACCGGCGAACCGTTCGATCGCCCGGTAACCGTCGGCTTCATGTACATCCTGAAGCTCAATCACTTGGTCGACGACAAGATGCACGCGCGCTCGACCGGACCGTACAGCTTGGTGACGCAGCAACCGCTCGGCGGCAAGGCGCAGTTCGGCGGGCAGCGCTTCGGCGAAATGGAGGTCTGGGCGCTCGAGGCCTACGGCGCGGGGTACACGTTGCAGGAAATGCTGACCGTCAAATCCGACGACGTCCAAGGTCGCACCAAGATGTTCGAGAACATCGTCAAGGGCGACCACCGCATGGAAGCCGGCATGCCGGAGTCGTTCAATGTATTGGTTAAAGAAATCCGAGCGCTCGGTATCGACATCGAGCTGGAACAAGAGAAGTAGGCGCGAAGGTTAAACGCACTTTCCGCCTTCTATCTATATAGATACGACCGAAACGGTCAGGAGACGAAACATTGAAAGACCTGTTAAATCTCTTCAAGCAGACGAGCAAGACCGAGGACTTCGATTCGATTCGCATCGGTTTGGCGTCCCCGGAGAAGATTCGTTCGTGGTCATACGGCGAGGTCAAGAAACCGGAGACCATCAACTACCGCACGTTCAAACCGGAACGTGACGGTCTGTTCTGCGCTAAAATCTTCGGGCCGGTGAAGGACTACGAGTGTTTGTGCGGCAAGTACAAGCGCCTGAAACACCGTGGCGTCATTTGCGAGAAGTGCGGCGTCGAAGTGACGCTGTCGAAGGTCCGGCGCGAGCGCATGGGCCATATCGACCTGGCGTCGCCGGTCGCGCATATCTGGTTCTTGAAATCGCTGCCGTCGCGTATGGGGTTGATCCTCGACATGACGTTGCGCGATATCGAGCGCGTGCTCTATTTCGAAGCCTACGTCGTCATCGATCCGGGCATGACCCCGCTCGAGAAGGCGATGTTGCTGTCGGAAGAGGCGTATCTCAACGCGATCGAGCAGCACGGCGATGAATTCGATGCGCGCATGGGCGCCGAGGCGATTCGCGATCTGATGCGCTCGATCGACCTCAACGAGGAAACCAAAAAGCTGCGGGGTGAGCTCGCGGATACAACGTCCGAAACCAAGATCAAGAAGCTGACCAAGCGTCTCAAGGTGATCGAGGCGTTTCTCTATTCCGGTAACAAGCCGGAATGGATGGTGCTCGAAATTCTACCGGTGCTGCCGCCGGAGTTGCGTCCATTGGTGCCGCTCGACGGCGGTCGCTTCGCGACGTCGGATTTGAACGATCTCTATCGTCGCGTCATCAACCGCAACAACCGCCTCAAGCGCCTGCTCGACTTGAACGCGCCGGATATTATCGTGCGCAACGAAAAGCGCATGCTGCAGGAGGCGGTCGACGCACTGCTCGACAACGGCCGCCGCGGCAAGGCGATCACCGGCGCGAACAAGCGTCAGCTGAAGTCGCTCGCCGACATGATCAAGGGCAAGCAGGGCCGCTTCCGCCAGAACCTGCTCGGCAAACGCGTCGATTACTCCGGTCGTTCGGTCATCGTGGTCGGTCCGACACTGCGCCTGCACCAGTGCGGGCTGCCGAAGAAGATGGCGCTCGAACTGTTCAAGCCGTTTATCTTCCACAAGCTCGAAGCCCGTGGACTCGCGACCACCATCAAAGCCGCGAAGAAGATGGTCGAGGCCGCCGGACCCGAGGTGTGGGACATTTTGGAAGAAGTCATTCGCGAGCATCCGGTGCTGCTCAACCGCGCGCCGACGTTGCATCGCCTCGGTATTCAGGCATTCGAACCGGTGTTGATCGAAGGAAAGGCGATCCAGCTGCATCCGCTGGTCTGCGCGCCGTATAACGCCGACTTCGACGGCGACCAGATGGCGGTGCATATCCCGTTGTCGGTTGAAGCGCAGCTCGAAGCGCGCGCCTTAATGATGTCGACCAACAATATCTTGTCGCCCGCCAACGGCGACCCGATCATCGTGCCGTCGCAGGACATCGTGCTTGGCCTGTACTTCATGACGCGTGCGCGCATTAACGCGCTGGGCGAAGGTCACGTGTTTGCCGATGTTGCCGAAGCGCATCGAGCGTACGAGAGCCGCCAGGTATCGCTGCACGCGCGCGTTAAGGCGCGCATCACACGCACCGAACTGCAGGAAGATGGAATTCCGGTCGAGACATGCAAGATCTACGACACCACCGTCGGCCGCGCATTGCTGTCCGAAATCCTGCCGGCGGGGCTGCCGTTCGATCTGGTCAACCGCGATCTCAAGAAAAAGTCGATCTCGGAGTTGATCAACATCTGCTACCGGCGCGTCGGCCTGAAGGCGACCGTTATTTTTGCCGACCAGCTCATGTACACCGGATTCCACTACGCGACCCGCGCCGGCATTTCCATCGGCGTGGACGACATGCTGACGCCGGCGGAAAAAGGCGGGATCATCGGCCAAGCCGAGTCGGAGGTAAAGAGTATCCAGAATCAGTACGCCTCGGGCTTGCTGACGGACGGCGAGCGTTACAACAAGGTCGTCGACATCTGGACGCACACCAGCGAACGCGTCGCCAAGTCGATGATGGACCAGCTAGGCAGCGAGGAAGTCGTCGACGCCGAAGGTAAGAAGGGCAAGCAAGATTCGTTCAATTCGATCTTCATGATGGCCGATTCCGGCGCGCGCGGTTCGGCGGCACAGATTCGCCAGCTCGCCGGAATGCGCGGCTTGATGGCGAAGCCGGACGGCTCGATCATCGAAACGCCGATCACGGCGAATTTCCGCGAAGGTCTGAACGTCCTGCAGTACTTCATTTCGACCCACGGCGCGCGCAAGGGCTTGGCCGACACGGCGTTGAAGACCGCGAACTCCGGCTATCTCACGCGCCGCTTGGTGGACGTTTGCCAAGACCTGGTCGTGACCGAAGACGATTGCGGCACCACTTCCGGCGTGACCAAGTCGGCACTGGTCGAAGGCGGCGAAGTGGTTATCCCGTTGCGCGACCGTATCCTCGGCCGCGTGGTCATCGGCGATATCCGCGACCCGGCGGAAGACAAGAAGGTGTTGATCGACGACGTCACGATGCTCGATGAAAAGCTCGTGATGCTTCTCGAAGATCGGCATATCGACCAAGTACTGGTGCGCTCGCCGGTGACCTGCGAAACGCGCTTCGGCGTCTGCCGCAAATGCTACGGGCGCGATCTCGGCCGCGGGCATCTCGCCAACATGGGCGAGGCGGTCGGTGTTATCGCGGCACAGTCGATCGGCGAGCCTGGGACGCAGCTCACGATGCGGACGTTCCACATCGGCGGCGCGGCCTCGCGCGTTACCGCGATCTCGCGCATCGAGATCAAGACCACCGGCGTCGTGCGCTTGAAGAATATCAAGCTCGTGAAGCACGCGAGCGGCAACCATGTCGCGGTATCGCGTTCGGGCGAGCTGATCATCCAGGACGACCGGGGTCGCAACCGCGAACGCTACAAGGTTCCGTTCGGCGCGGTATTATCGGTCGTCGACGGATCGAAGGTGAAGGCCGGCGCGGTCGTGGCCAACTGGGATCCGCACACGCACCCGATCATTACCGAAGTGGCCGGTAAGGTGACGTTTAGCGACATGATCGATGGTGTAACCGTCAACAAACAGACCGACGAAATCACCGGCTTGTCGACATACGTCGTGCTCGACGCAAAGCATCGTATCGGGGCGAAGGACATTCGCCCGGTGGTGACGTTGGTGGACGGCCGCGGCAAGCAGGTCAACATTCCCGGCACGGAAATTCCGGCGAAGTACATGCTGCCGCCGGGCGCGGTGATCACGGTCGAAGACGGTGTGAAGCTCGGCGTCGGCGACGTGATAGCGCGTATTCCACAAGAAGTGTCGAAGACGCGCGACATTACCGGCGGTTTGCCGCGGGTCGCGGAACTGTTCGAGGCGCGCAAGCCGAAGGATGCCGCGATACTTGCCGAAGTCAGCGGTGTGGTGTCGTTCGGTAAGGACACGAAGGGCAAGCAGCGGTTGGTCATTAGCGACAAGGACGGCGAGGATCACGAGTACCTGATTCCGAAGGGTCGGCACATTACCGTGTTCGAAGGCGAGTCGGTTGAACAGGGCGACGTCGTCGTGGAGGGCGCGCCGGTCGCTTCCGACATTCTGCGTCTACTCGGGGCCGAGGCGCTGACCAGCTATATCGTTGACGAAGTGCAGGATGTTTACCGGTTGCAAGGCGTGAAGATCAACGACAAGCACATCGAAGTGATCGTGCGACAAATGTTGCGCAAAGTGAAGGTGCTTGAACCGGGTGACACCCGTTTCCTACCGGGCGAACAGGTCGAACGGCCGCGCATGCTGGAGGAGAACGAGGAAGTTATCGGATCGAAGAAGGAAGCGGCGACGTTCGAGGCGGTGCTCCTCGGCATTACCAAGGCATCGCTCTCCACGGAGTCGTTCATTTCGGCCGCTTCTTTCCAGGAAACCACGCGGGTGCTCACGGAGGCTGCCATTACCGGCAAACACGATCTCCTGCGGGGACTGAAGGAAAACGTCATCGTTGGTCGGCTGATCCCGGCCGGAACCGGGCTGGCGCACCATCAGGAGCGCCGTCGCCGGCGTGGCGAGGCGAAGCAGGAAGCGCGCGATCTCGAGCGGGCGCTGGCGCCGAAGACCCGCGCGGCGCGAGCGGAAGGCGGCGAGGAGGCGGTCGGCACGTGACAGAGGACGGAAGACGGAGGACGGAGGACTGGGCCAGGGACCGAGGACGGACGACTGGAAAGGCTTTTTACAGTCCTTTGTCTTCCGTTTTCCGAGGACAGGCTCAGTTTTCTGTCCTCGGTCTTCTGTCATCTGATATTGACAGTCCGGGTATGGGTCCATAGAATCGCGCCCCTCGTACAGGCCGGTCCGTGCCGGCCTGTAGTTCGTTTTGCGAGTAGAGAATCGGATGCCGACCGTCAATCAGCTCGTGCGTAACGCGCGGCGACAGGCGACTGAAAAGTCGAAGGTGCCGGCGCTGCAGGGCAGCCCGCAGAAACGCGGGGTGTGTACGCGTGTGTACACGACGACGCCGAAGAAACCTAACTCGGCGCTGCGTAAGGTGGCGCGTGTGCGGCTCACCAACGGTTACGAAGTGACGTCGTATATCGGCGGCGAAGGCCACAACCTGCAGGAACACTCGGTGGTGTTGATCCGCGGCGGTCGCGTCAAGGATCTGCCGGGTGTGCGTTACCACACCGTGCGCGGCACGCTCGATACCGCCGGCGTTACCGATCGTAAACAGGGACGTTCGAAGTACGGCGCCAAGCGGCCCAAAACCTGAGGACCGAAAGACAGAGGACAGAGGTCTGACTCAGAAGCCGGAGGACTGACGACCGAAGACTGGTCGGTCTTCCGTGGTCGGTTATCCGTGTACTGGTGCAGTCTTCTGTCCTCTGTCCTCAGTCATCTGATATGCCGAGACGAAGAGAAGTTCCGAAGCGTGTCGTCACGCCGGACCCGAAATACAAGAGCGAGACGGTCGCCAAGTTCATTAACGTGGTGATGCGTCACGGCAAGAAGGCGGTCGCCGAACGTATCGTGTACGGCGCGCTCGATACGATTTCGACCCGCGGCAAGCCGGACCCGGTCGACATTTTTACGCAGGCGATCGACAACGTTCGGCCGATGGTGGAAGTGAAGAGCCGACGCGTCGGTGGCGCGACGTACCAAGTGCCGGTTGAGGTGCGCGCCAAGCGCCAGCTGGCATTGGCGATGCGGTGGGTGGTGGATGCCGCCCGTACGCGCGGTGGCAAGTCCATGGGCGTACGGCTCGCGGATGAATTGCTCGACGCTTCCGAGAAGCGCGGCGCGGCGGTCAAGAAACGCGAGGACGTGCATCGCATGGCCGAGGCCAACAAGGCGTTCTCGCATTATCGTTGGTAGGACTGACAGGAAACTGCATCCGCAGATAAACGCAGATATTAAGTAAGATTAACGCGGATCGATTTGAGTAATCGGCGTTCATCCGTACCGGAATCCGCGTTCATCTGCGTTTATCCGCGGTTACAAAGATCTTTAAGAGGACTGAGTCGTGGCTCGTACAACACCCATCGAACGATACCGAAACATCGGCATCATGGCGCACATCGATGCCGGCAAGACAACGACCACAGAGCGCATTCTGTTCTACACCGGTGTGTCGCACAAGCTCGGCGAGGTGCACGATGGCACCGCCATCATGGACTGGATGGAGCAGGAGCAGGAGCGCGGTATCACGATTACCTCGGCCGCGACGACGTGCTTTTGGAAGGGCATGGACGGCAGCCGCGAGCAGCATCGCTTCAACATCATCGATACGCCGGGACACATCGATTTCACGATCGAGGTGCAACGCAGCCTGCGCGTGCTCGACGGCGCGATCTTCGTCCTGTGCGCCGTCGGCGGCGTTCAGCCGCAATCCGAAACCGTGTGGCGACAGGCGAACAAGTATCAAGTGCCGCGGCTGGCGTTCGTCAATAAGATGGACCGCGCCGGCGCAAACTTTTTGAATGTCGTTTCTCAGCTAAAGGATCGCTTGGGCGCCAAGGCGGTGCCGATTCAGCTGCCGATCGGCGCGGAAGAGAAATTCAAGGGCGTCATCGATCTCGTGAAGATGAAGGCAATTTACTGGGACGAAGAGACCCAGGGGAATCGCTTCGAGGAAAGGGAAATCCCCGCGGACATGATCGAGCAGGCGAAGACCTATCGCGAGCGGATGATCGAGGCGGCCGCCGAAGCGAACGAAAAGCTGATGGAAAAGTACCTCAGCGGCGAGGCGCTGACCGAGGCCGAGATCAAAGAGGGTTTGCGCGAACGCAACCTTAAGCTCGAGATCGTGCTCGTGCTTTGCGGCAGCGCGTTCAAGAATAAAGGCGTGCAGGCGATGCTCGATGGCGTCATCGACTTCCTACCCGCGCCGAGCGAACGCCCCGCCATCAAGGGCCATCTCGACGACAAGGACGCGACGATTGCGGAGCGGCACGCCACCGACGACGAGCCGTTCGCGGCGCTCGCGTTTAAAATCGCGACCGATCCCTTCGTCGGCGCGTTGACCTATATCCGCGTCTATTCGGGCGTATTGAATTCGGGCGACACCGTCTACAACCCGCTGAAGAGCAAGAAGGAACGCATCGGGCGCTTGTTGCAGATGCATGCCAACGATCGCCAGGAAATAAAGGAAGTTCGGGCGGGCGATATCGCCGCGTGCGTCGGCATGAAGGAAGTGACGACCGGCGAGACGCTGTGCGACGTGAACGATATCATCACGCTCGAACGGATGGATTTTCCGGAGCCGGTGATTTCGCAAGCGGTCGAGCCGAAGACCAAGGTCGACCAGGAAAAGATGGGCTTGGCATTGCAGCGCCTGGCGCAGGAAGATCCGTCGTTTCGCGTCAGTACCGACGAGGAATCGGGACAGACGATCATCGCCGGCATGGGCGAGCTGCATCTTGAAATCATCGTCGACCGCATGAAGCGCGAGTTCGGCGTCGAGGCCAACGTCGGCAAGCCGCAGGTGGCCTACCGGGAAACGATCCGAAGGTCCGTCGATCAAGAGCATCGCTTCGTGAAGCAGTCCGGCGGGCGCGGCCAGTACGGTCACGTGGTGATCAAGTTCGATCCGCAAGTGGCCGGCAAAGGTTTCGAATTCGTCGACGCCATCAAGGGCGGCGCGATTCCGCGCGAGTTTATACCGGCGGTCAGGAAGGGCGTGGAAGAGGCGATGCAGCGCGGCATCAAGTTCGGCTATCCGGTCGTCGACGTGAAGGCGACGCTGCATTACGGCTCGTACCACGAAGTCGACTCGAATGAAAATGCCTTCAAGATGGCGGCGATTCTTTGTTGGCGCGACGCCGGGCTCAAGGGCGAACCGGTATTGCTTGAGCCGATCATGGACGTCGAAGTGACGTCCCCGCCGGATTATCTCGGCAACGTCATCGGCGATTTGAACTCGCGACGCGGCATCATCATGAGCCAGGAGGACGGCACCGGCGGCATCAAGATGATTCGCGCGGAAGTGCCGCTTGCCAACATGTTTGGGTACTCCACCTCGTTGCGCTCGGCCACACAGGGTCGCGCGACGTATACGATGGAGTTCAAGAAGTATTCGCCGGTACCGGCAAACGTTGCCGAGACGATACTGAAGAAAGCGAGCTAATTGATTACACGCTCCCTCTCCCCTTGCCCTCTCCCGCGAGGGGAGAGGGGGAGTTGGTGTGAATCTCTATATTGATTGAGGCATTAGACATGTCCAAGGAAAAATTCGAACGCACCAAGCCCCATTTGAACGTCGGCACCATCGGCCACGTCGATCATGGCAAGACGACGCTGACCGCCGCCATGACCAAGGTGCTCGCCGCCAAGCACGGCGGTGAGGCCCGCGGCTACG
>DASWLD010000073.1:0-47893 GCA_036396275.1 Burkholderiales bacterium | reverse complement strand
GGTTAAACCTTCCCAATCGGCAACATAGCTTGCGGAGTGAATCATGGGCGAGAAGAGCGAAACGAAAAGTCCGAGCGAGAGTCTCCCGCTGCGTCACGTTTTCCTGGTCCTGAGCCTGCTGTGCGTCCCCGCGGGCGCCGTCGCTCAGGAAGCCGGGGACACCATTGTCAAGCAAGGCCGGATCGCCGAAGACATTTATCTCGCCGGCGGTACCGTCGACGTGCTCGCGAATGTCGACGGCGACGTGGTCGCCGCGGGCGGGCAAGTCACTATCGACAACGCCGTCAGCGGCGATGTCATGGCGGCCGGCGGAAATGTCGTGATCCGCGCGCGTGTCGGCGACGACGTTCGCGCGGCCGGCGGCAACGTCACGATCGGCGGCACCGTGGGCGACGACCTCATCGCCGCGGGCGGGCGCGTGCTGCTTGCTCCCACGGCGACCGTCGGCGGTCGGGCGTGGCTCGGCGGCGGTACCGTGCAAATCAGCGGCAAGGTCGCCAAGGGCGTCAAGGTGGCGGCCAACCGCATCGTCATCGCCGGCGACATCACGGGTGATGTGAAATTGGTCGGCGAGGATATCGATGTTCGATCGGGCGCGGTGATTCGCGGCAACCTCGTTTACTACAGCCGCAACGACGCGCGCATCGCGAGCGACGCCACGATCACCGGCGTCGTTACGCGCGAATCCCTGCGCGCCGGCGAAGAAGCCCGGGAGGGCGCCCGCGCATTCCGATACGTCGCCCGGCTGGCGCTGTATATCAGCCTGATGGTCACGGGCATCGTGCTATATCTGCTCTTCCCGGTAACCTCGGTCGGTGCCGCGCGCACCGTGAACGAGGCGCCGTGGAAATCGCTCGGGCTCGGATTTGCCGTTCTCGCGGCGACGCCGCTCGCGATCCTGCTTCTGTTCGTCAGTCTTGTCGGGGTATGGCTGGCGCTGCTTTTGCTCGCGTTATACCTGTCGTCACTGCTCCTCGGCTTCTTGACGGGAATTATCAACGTCGGCGATTGGGGTTTGCGTCTGATCGGTCGCACGGGGGCCGCGACCAAGAGTTGGCGCGTGCTCTCGGTCATCGCGGCGTTGCTGGCGCTCTGGCTCGTGCGGTTCGTACCGGTTCTCGGCGGGTTGGCGGTCTTCGCAGTGCTTGTCTTCGGCCTCGGTGCGTTAACGCTTTACCTCTGGCGCGAGTACGTCCAGGCGCGCGGCGATGTCCCTAGGCGGCGCTCACCGCGCGGTGCGAAGCGATGAATCGAATCACGCCGTCGAGCCCGGCGCCTCGTTTTAGATCGGTAAACACGAACGGCCGTTCGCCGCGCATTTTTTTGGCGTCGCGATCCATCACCTCGAGACTCGCGCCCACGTAAGGCGCGAGATCGATTTTGTTGATGACGAGCAAGTCGGACTTGGTAATGCCGGGTCCGCCCTTGCGCGGAATCTTGTCGCCGCCGGCGACGTCGATCACGTAGATCGTGAGATCCACGAGTTCCGGGCTGAACGTCGCCGCGAGGTTGTCGCCGCCGCTTTCGACAAAGATCAAATCGAGATCGGGAAAGCGAGCCTCCATTCGCTCGATCGCGGCGATGTTCATCGACGCGTCCTCGCGGATCGCCGTGTGCGGGCAGCCGCCGGTTTCAACCCCCACGATGCGCTCCGGCGCGAGCGCCCGGCTGCGCACCAGGAAGTTCGCGTCCTCCTTGGTGTAAATGTCGTTGGTAACAACGGCGAGACGGTAGTCACCGCGCAGCGCTTTACACAGCGCGTCGACCAGCGCGGTCTTTCCCGAACCGACGGGGCCGGCGATTCCGATACGAAAGACACTCATTGGACAGGTTGCTCCTCGTCGAACGCGCAACAAGTGCGGTTAACCCGGCAATCATACCCGATGTGGGTCCCGCCGCGGACGACGCGGAAGCTCCCAAGCACAGCGGGCGCGCGCCGAGCAACCTCGGCGGCCAGAGGCAGCGATGTCGCCGGCACGCGCCCGCCATGACCGTCTTTATGCACCTCCTGAACGATCGGCGCGAGCGCCTCGGTTCCCGAACTGAATGTGCTTGCTGCTGCGAATCATGATACGTCACCGTAACTGGTGGTTGAGATGGCTTGCAGCCGCGCTACAAGCTGGAGCGAGTATCGGCGGGCCACGTCATTTCCCCGTGAATTCAGGACCCAGGCGCGTGAAAAAGATGTAACAAAGGCGCGACCCATCCGGTTCTTGACCGGACGCATATTTCGATTATCATAGAAACATTGAATCAGGACAGGCGGATGGCGAAAAAACCGAACCTCGGCCAAGTCGCGCGCTACGCCGACATGCTTTCGGCGATGGGCACCGAACCGCGGCTGCGCATCGTGCGGCTGCTTCTGTCCGCCCATCCCGACGGGATGGTGGTCGGCGACGTCGGTGCGGAGCTCGATATCCCGAATTCCACGCTCTCGCATCATCTCGATAAATTGAAGAACGAAGGCCTGGTGAACGTGCGGCGCGAAGGCACGTTTCTCCGGTATTCGGCGAACGCGCCGGCGCTGCAAGAACTGCTCGGGTTTCTATATGCCGAGTGCTGCACGCGCAATAAGGCCATCGAACCGCGCAGCATAGTTTCCATCGGCAAGTGATAGGCAAGAGGACAAACCATGAGTAACCAAACGGTGAAAGAAGTCGTACGCGAAAAATACGGTCAGGCGGCGTTGCGCGTGCAATCCGGCGCGGGCAATTCCTGCTGCGGCGGTGCGTCCGCGCTCGACGCATCGTGCGATCCCATTACGTCGAATCTGTACGATCGCGCGCAAGCGGGCGAAGTGCCGGACACGGCGCTGCAAGCCTCTCTCGGTTGCGGCAATCCAACGGCGCTGGCCGAGCTGAATCCGGGCGAGACCGTGCTCGATCTCGGATCGGGCGGGGGCATCGACGTGCTGCTTTCCGCTCGGCGCGTGGGCCCGGCCGGAAAAGCCTACGGACTGGATATGACGGACGAGATGTTCGCGCTCGCCGAGGAGAATAAGCGCAAGAGCGGGTTGACGAACGTCGAGTTCCTGAAAGGCGAGATCGAGAACATCCCGCTGCCCGATAATTCCGTCGACGTCATCATCTCGAATTGCGTGATCAACCTGTCCGGCGACAAGGATCGCGTATTGAAGGAAGCGTTCCGCGTGCTGAAGCCGGGGGGCCGCTTCGCCGTCTCGGACGTCGTCGTCCGCGGCGCGGTGCCGGCCGAGATTCGAAAGAACATGGAGCTTTGGGTCGGTTGTGTCGCCGGGGCATTGGGCGACTACGAATACGTCACAAAGCTTGCGAAGGCCGGGTTCGAGAACATCGACATCGAGCCAACGCGCATTTACAACATCGAGGATGCACGCACGTTCCTCGCGGGTCAGGGGCTCGACGTCGACGCCACCGCGAAAGCGGTGGAAGGCAAGTTCATGAGCGCGTTCGTCCGGGCGACGAAAGCGCCAAGCGCCGCCGCTTCGTCGGCGTGCTGCGGCACCGAATGCTGTAGCTGATATCGCCCAAGCGGGCTGTGCGGGCGCCGACGGCCCAGTTCAATCGGCGACCTTGATTTGCGGATTCCAGGCGACTTCCCATAGATGATCGTCCGGATCTTGAAAGTAACCGGCGTATCCGCCCCAGAACGTCTTGCGCGCCGGCTTCACGATCTTCGCGCCGGCGCGCTTCGCCTGGTTCATGACCGCGTCCACGTCGGCCGTGCTGTTCACGTTATGCGCAACCATGAATTCGGTTGCGCTGCGCGGCCCCCTCGGCACGCCGACGTCATGCTCGATGCTGTTGCGCGGCCATAGGGCCAGCTTCATCCCCCCTTGCAGATCGAAAAACGCAACCGCGCCGTGTTCGAATTCCTTGCCGACGATTCCCTCGGTGGGCAGGCCGAGACCGTCGCGGTAGAACGCCACCGCTTTCTCCAGATCGTCGACGCCGAGCGTGATCATGGTGATTCGTGGCTTCATAAACAAATCCTCGTAACGATGATTGAACGCGGTTGACGCCGCACCGCGACCGACGAGACCGATCAGGAGGGAGTCTGCACACGGCCCCTCACCGTGCGCGGTGCGTGAGGCGAAGGTCAGTCCTTATTCGGATTGATCAAATACTTCTCACCGGTCCCGAACTTGGCATATGCCGCGATCGTGTCGAGCTGCAGCGCTTCGGCCAGCGAAATTTCCTTGGTGTAGTGGCTCACGAACGTGGTCTTCAATTCGGCGACCACGCGTTCGCGCAGCTTCTGCGCCGCGGCCGCCCCGATCTTTTGCAGAAACGGCGTGAGCAGCCAGCCGCCGACGCTCCAGACCATACCGAAGTTGCGAGTGAGCTCGGTCGGGCCGCGGTCGAGCCCGCCGTAGATGTACACCTGCTTGAAAGTCGTCGAACCGTAGCGGCTGTATTCCTTCATCTTCGCGACGGCCGCGGCTTCCATGCAGGAAAGAATCTGGCTCGCGAGCTTGCCGCCGCCGATCGCATCGAACGCGATCGTCGCGCCGGTTTCGCTCAGCGCGGCGGTCAAATCCCGCATGAACGTGGGCAATGAGGAATTGCATACGTACTTCGCGCCGAGCTTGCGCACAAGCGCTTCCTGCTCCGGTTTGCGCACGATGTTCACGAGATTGACGCCATCCTTTAGGCAGATGCGATTCAGCATCTGCCCGAGATTCGACGCCCCCACCGTGTGCACGAGCGCGGCGTGATTTTCGCGCCGCATCGTCTCGACCATGCCGAGCGCGGTCAGCGGATTGACGAAGCACGACGCGCCATCGCGCGGCTTCGTACCTTCGGGCAACATCAGACACTGCGCCGCCTTCATCGTGCGATATTGCGAGTACATCGCGCCGCCGATCAGCGCCACGGTCTTTCCCAACAACGCCTGCGCTTCTTTCGACGCGCCCGCCTTCACCACAACCCCGGCGCCCTCGTTGCCCACCGGCATCGATTGATCGACCCGCCCCGCCATCATACGCATCAAGTTATCGGGAACCGCCGCGGTGACGACCGGCTGCGCGCGCGTACCCGACGCCTTCGCCATCTTCATGTCCGCCGCGCCCAGCAGCAGCCCCAAGTCGGACGGATTCAGCGGCGCTGCTTCAACCCGCACCACGACCTCATCCGCCGCCGGCTCGGCCATGGGGACTTGCGCGAGCGAAAGCTCAAGCTCCCCGCCTTTCTTGATCAGCGATCGCAGTTGCAGGAATTTTTCCGGAAGGTTGCCACTCATGACACGCTCCAGACTTCTTGCGGGGGATACCGGGTCAGCCATTCTACTCGAACCTCAGCAGGCCTCGCGCGCAAATGCGTTCTCTGCGGTTCGCGTCGGACGATTCCGTGGTCATTGGTTCTCCGGTTGGAAGCGTTCTGCAAAGCGGGCGGAAGCTACTCCTTAACAAGGACGACGTACTCAACATCGCGGGATGTTGGAGCTTCAACCCGGTGAAAACTCCCCGTCGCCGTCATCCTGGACGCTGGGTTTATTCTTCGTTTTCCCACGGCGTTGGCGCAGTGGCGGCGAATATCGGCGGCCCGGTAACCGTGCGCCGCGTCAACGGGCCGGGGCCACGAATCGACCGTAAAGCCCTCAATAAGCCTTCTCGAAAGCGCGCCGCTACATGACAGCGGAACGACTCGCGGTCTCGTTACGCTTAAAACTGGCCGGTCCGACGCGCGAGTGCCGCAACGCGTCACTCCGCCGCACCGCCGGCGGCCCCGAACCTTGATTCAGCGCCTAGACTCAGCAGTAGTTCCGACATCCCGGAGGTAAAGTATGGAACAGCAACTCGATATCGTAATGACATCGTTACGCAGTTTCCTGTTCGACCTTGGCGCGTTTCTGCCGGTGCTGATCGGCGCCGTCGCTATCCTGATCGTTGGGTGGCTGGTTGCGAAGCTGCTTCAGTTCGTCGTCGTGCGGGGACTCAAGGGAGTGCAATTCCATGCGCTGACGGAATCGGCCGGCGTCGACGACTTCCTCAAGAAAGGCGGCGTGCGCCAGAGTACGGTCGACGTGCTTGGGGTGATGGTCTACTGGCTCACCATCCTGATGACATTGCTCACCACGTTCAACGTGCTCGGGCTGACCGCGCTCTCGACGCTATTCCATCGGGTGGCCGAGTTCGTCCCGAATGTCGTCGTCGCGATGCTGACACTGACGATCGGGTTGTATTTCGCGCGCTTCGTCGCCAATGCGGTAACGGCGTACACGCGCAACGTCGGTATGGTGGACGCCGATCTCATCGGGCGCCTGTTGCGCTGGTCGATCGCCGCCTTCGTGGTGATGCTCGCGATCGGTCAGTTCAACATCCCCGAGCGCGTCCTCGAGTCCGGGCTGCTGATCTTGTTCGGCGGCGTCGTGCTCGCCCTGGCGCTCGCCTTCGGCTTCGGCGGCCAGAAGTGGGCGGCGGATAAGCTCGACAAAATGGACAAGGGAAAGTTCGGTAGCGTACATTCTCTGAAGAAGGCGGCATAATTTCCTATCGCGAAAGTACGCGTTTAACCGCTTCGTTCCTTATCGACCGGCGCCCGTGGGCGCCGGTTGTTTTTTGTGACACTTCCGTAACCCACCAGGCGTGCGAATAGCCGCACTATCGCGAACGGCTGGTAAGTCCGTTGCATATACTTAAAAGCATGACGGAACGCCCCCTAAATACCGCCGCAACACCCTCTGACACGATTGTTCAGCCCGCTGCCCTCGGCGGCCGCTACGAGTTGTTGAATGAGCTTGGCGCGGGCGGGATGGGTCGCGTCTATCGCGCGTGCGACCGCGAAACGAACGAAATCCTGGCGCTCAAAGTGCTGCTCCCGGAATATGCCGCCGACCCGGCGATGGCGGAGCGCTTCAAAAACGAGCTGCGCCTGGCGCGGCGTATCACGCACAAAAACGTCTGCCGCATCTACGACTTCAACCGCACCGACTCGTTCGCCTACATCACCATGGAGTACGTCGATGGCGAGACGTTGCGGGCGCTGCTGAAACGCAGCGGACCGCTTGCGCCGGCGCGTGCCGTCGAAATCGCCACGCAAATATGTTCGGGTCTCGCCGAAGCGCACGCGCAGGGCGTCGTGCATCGAGACCTCAAGCCCGAGAACGTCATGATTACGAAGTCCGGTCAGGTGAAGTTGATGGACTTCGGTATCGCGCGATCGCTCGATAGCGCGACCACGTCGCACACCATGATCGGCACGCCGGGCTACATGGCGCCGGAGCAGGCGCAGGGACAACCGGTGACCGTCCGCACCGACATCTATGCGTTCGGCATGATCATGTACGAATGTCTCACCGGGCGCCCCGCTTTCACCGGCACGACGCCGGTCGCGGTCGCGCTCAAGCAAGTGCAGGAACGGCCGACGCCGCTGCGCGCGTTGCGTCCCGAAATTCCGCCGGCGCTCGAAGTCGGCGTCATGCGCTGCCTCGAAAAAGATCCGGCGCGCCGCTTTGCTTCCGCCGACGCGCTCGCCGCAGCGCTGACACCCGCCACAGCTCCGGCGCCGGCGCGCGTGAACAAACCCGTCGTCGCGAACACTCGAAACCAGCCGGCGCCAAGCCGCATGCCGTGGGCATTGGCACTCGTCGTAATCGCTGTTGGAGCGATATGGATGATGAAAAGTAACGCGCCGACCACGCGCGAGCCTCGGGCTATCCCCGCGCAGTCGGCAATTGCGCCGGTGCCACCCGAGCGTCATACACCGGCACCGCCGCCCGCTCCCGTGGCCGAACCCACGCCGCCGGCGGCGGTCGCGCCGGTTACTCAACCGCCGTTCCCCGAGCAACCGCGCTTCGGATCACAAGAACCAGGCCGCTTCGATCGCAACGATCCCCGCGATGCGTTCCCCGATCGCGCGGCCGAGCTCGAACGTACGCGAGCCGCCGCCGAAGCCGGTGATGCCGGCGCGCAAATGCGACTGTCGCAAGCATTGCTCAACGGTCCGATAGAAATCCGCGACGAATACCAAGCGCGCGAGTGGATGCGCCGCGCCGCGGAGCAAGGTGTGCCGGAAGCACAGTTTGCCGTGGCGATGATGTATGACCGCGGCGTCGGCGGCTCCCCCGACCGCCGCACCGCGCTCTCCTGGATCGAGCGCGCCGCACAAAGCGGCCACGAAGGCGCCCAACGCATTCTCGCCCGAGCGCGCGAGCACCCGCCGGGACAATTTCCACCGGGATCGCGCCCGCCGCTGCGCCCGCCGCGATAGCCCGACCCACGAGGCAGCTCGTTCCGTTGCTACCCAAGCGGATATGGCGTGCGCTCTACGTGTTACGTGTGCCCCGAAGCATGGCGGTGTCTCCTCGTAGATCGTCAGCAATTCAGCATCAACCAGCACGATTCTCGAACGGCTCGGGAGATTAAAGTTTAATCCCTCCGTCCCAGGCTCTGACCACTTTAACTATTAAGACCCCTTTAACTGGTTAACGAGCCATTCCCAAGAAAACGAGAACCGCACGATTGAGACGCAGGATATCTTCATCGTCCAATCGGCCGATGAGCTTACCGAGCTTTGTTTTGGGAACGGTGGTGATTTTGTCTACCATCAACCGCGACGGTGCCTTGAGGCCGTTTGTCTCGCTCGGCTCGATACGCAAACGAAACAACGGCGCAGCGGTTGGATCCGAGGTAAATGCGCAGATCGTGATCGAGGCGGTCGCGTCGAAGCGATCATCCTGCACTATTACGACCGGGCGAGGCTTCCCGGCGTAGTCGGGACCGCCCGCGACTGTCCAGATTTCGCAACGCCTCACGTCGTGATCGAATCAATGAACGCCTGATCATCCCGCGCATGCCTGCTTCTGGCCACGGCGAGCGACTGGCGGTGAGCCTTGGCGGCGAAAGCGCGCGAACGTACGTCCGGCACCCAAATTTGAACCGGCCGCAAGCCCGCCGCACGTAACGCCAACCGATGCTTTCGGACCCGTTCCGCGACTCGCGTTTGCCCAGTCATACAACACCTCCGCCGTTCTGTTACATGTAATGCTATACAGCACCGCTGTTACATGCAACACGCATGCCCGCGCTTTTCATGACTTGCGCCGAGCCTGTTGACGTGGAGCTAACGAAAAACCCGGGTTACGCCGCTTCGGCTAACCCGGACTACGCGGGCTTTTTTAACTACCGTACACAGTGGCGCCAACAACTCACTTCTCTCGCGGGCGATTAATGCATTTAAAGGGCTCTGACCCCTTTAATGGACCGTCCTTGAATGGGCGCGGAATTTTCGCTCCGAGCGGTTCATGAACGGTGGGGTCGCCGTCGGAAAGGTGAATGCCGGTAAGTTCATTGTCGCCGTCGTTCTGGAAACCGGGCGTACGGAGGAGGCCCGAATCAATCGCCGCGGATGGATCGCGACCGCGGCGCACAGCAATGTTCGTCTCGTATACATGGTCGTCTCCGCAATTGTTAGTAAAGGCACGCAGAGACTACGAGCGATGCATTACAGGCTAATGTCGCGACGATGGCGCGACCGCAACCGGCGACCGCGTGTGTCGTAGTTACGTCGGCCGGCTGTCGCGGATACGCCGGATACCGTCGAGCAGTATCTCGAGGCCCGCGGCGAACGTTGCATCGAAGTGTTGCGGTTTGAAGTACGGCCCGGCTTCGGCGACACGCGGAAAACGCAGGCGCACTTCATCCTCGGGAACCGGCGTTTGCGATGATGTTCCCTTCGCGTAGCCGGCGGTTTCGTCGAGCGCCGCACCAACGATGTAGTAGCTGAACGCGCGAAATAGGCGCGCGGCGGATTCGGCGTCGAATCCGGCATCGCGGAATGTTTGAATGATTCCGTTAAGACACTGAAGCCCGGCCGCGGAATTCATCCGGTGCAGTCCGATGAGCTGGAATAACTTCGGATACCGGTGCGCCATCGCGCGATAGGCGTAGGCAACGAGACGCATGCGTTCAATTGGATCGAGTTTCGGCGGCGGCAGGCCGAGATCGTTGATCACCCGATCGACCAATGCGTCGAGCAGGTGCGCCTTGCTCGGGAAGTGGTGATAGATGCTCATAGCTTCGCAGCCGAGCTCCTGCCCGAGCTTGCGCGTGCTGAAAGCACCGAGCCCGTCGCGCTCGACCAGCACCAGCGCCGCGTCAACGATGCGTTCCGGGCTCAGCGACTCGCGCCGCCGTTTATCCCGCGGTTTTTTCCGGGGCGCCATCGCGGCTTGACAACTTACACCGTAAGGCTAGTATAGCGATCCATGCCTTACATCGTAAGGCAAAAACCTACCGCAAATCCAGCCCTTTTGGAGGTACACATGGAAACTGCTGATTTCATCGGTTTGTTGGTTCCGGTCACGTACTTGATCATGTGGGCGTTCGAGAAAATCCGGCCGGCACGCTCGTTCCCGCCGATTCGTGGCTGGGCGTTCATCGGTCTCGGGTTTCTTATCATGATGGGGACGATCTCGACAGTGGTTCCGCTCGCGATTCCCGCCGACTGGCTCGCGCAACACCGCTTGCTCGACGGTACCGGCCTCGGCGTAATCGGAGGCACGCTGGTCGGGTATCTTGTGGTGTCACTGCTGAACTACGCTTGGCATCGCAGCACGCATACGTTTCCGCCGCTGTGGCGCGCGTTCCACCAGCTGCACCACAGTCCGCAACGGCTCGATATTCCGGGCGCCGTCGTGTTTCACCCGCTCGACATCGCCGTCTACGTGGCGCTCTCGACGATAACGGCGACGTTTGTTTTAGGCCTCGATCCGATCGCCGCCGCTCTCACCGGCTACGTCGCGGCGTTCTACTCGTTGTTCCAGCACTGGAACATCCGCACGCCGCGTTGGCTCGGCTATCTGATCCAGCGCCCCGAGGCGCATTGCGTGCACCATCGCCGCGGACTGCATGGATACAACTACGGCGATCTACCGCTGTGGGACATTCTCCTCGGCACCTTCCGGAACCCAAAGACGTTTCAAGGCGAGGTCGGGTTCAGCGACCGTAGTGCTCGGCGCACGGGCGCCATGTTGGCGCTCGTAGACGTGAACGCGGACGAATACGGTGCCGGCAGCCGTGGCGTCAGTCCGGCCAACGCACCGGTTGTGGGACGCGCCGCGGCGATCGCGTAAGCGCCGTCCGATCGTTTGTCACTCGGGCCGGCGCCATCGCGCCGGCCTTTTCGTCGCGACGGATTCTCGGCAGTGGCACTCACGTTGGTTTCTTGCGGTCGATTCAGCGCCACGCGATGGTGCTTGGCCGTTAAAACAATAGCCAGCATTTAACATTTCAGCATTTAAGGGGTCATTTAAGGGGTCAGAGCCCTTTACGATGATACTTCCAGCGCAGCGCACATTCTGACAACGCTGAATTCTTTCAGGGAGGAATCTCAGGGTCAGATCTTGTACTGTGCATCCTGCTTGAGGAATCTCAGGGTCAGATCTTGTACTGTGCATCCTGCTCGCTCCGCACCCGATTTGTAGGGACGCACCGAGGACGTACTGGGTCTGTCCCTTACTATCCCATTGAGCATCGGGGTGGTGCCGTTCAAGACGAGCCGGCCTTCGACATGCACCTTGAGCTCGCGGAGTCCTGGAGCCGCCCCCGAACCGGGCACCCGATTACTCTTGCGCCAGCACCTCCGCGCCGCCGATCGCGTAGGGCGCGTAACGAAAGTCCCGGATGCCGGCGAGCCGATCGCCGGCCCACTGCAAGAGCACGAAATACGCCGGCCGTGCAGACGGGTCGTTCGGATGGCACACGAGGATCGCCGGCCGGCGGTCCACGAACCCAGGAACAAAACGCCAGTCCCGAACCAGCGAATAGTTCTGGAAATAATCTCCGACCTCGCGCCGGCCATTCATGCGCGTCTTGTTGACGAGTTCGAGGCGCACCTCATCGGCAAGCATGTCGCGCACCGCGTCGAAATCGCGCGCGTTGAAGCGGTCTACATACGCGACGAGCAGCGAACGCTCGGGCTTGGACAAAACCGGCGGTGGGAGATCGTCCGGCTCGCTCGCAAGTTCGAGCAGGCGGGCGCGGCCGCGATGCAAGGCAGCTTTGACGGCCGGGACGCTGCTGTCCAGAACCTCGCTGATTTCTTCGAGCGAATGCCCGAGCACGTCCATCAGGATGACGCTGCCGCGCTGCGCCACCGGGAGGCGCATGAACGTTCGCAGGCTCGCGTCGGCGATTGCGCGGCGCTCGGTGACGTTTACGGGATCGGCGATCATGTCCGGTTCCTCCTCAAAGCGGGCGGCCTCGAGTCGGGCGCGGCGGCGCAGGAAATCCAAGGCGGTGTTGTGGGCGATGCGAAATAGCCAGCCCTGCATTTGCGCGATCGATTGCAACTGGGAAAACGACTCGATCGCTTTTACCAGCGCTTCCTGCATCACGTCCTCGCCGTCGATGACCGAACCGGTCATGCGGGCGCAGTATCGATGCAGCTTGGGCCGCAACTCGGGAAGCAGCCGATCGAAAGTCTCGCGCGCAGCAGCGGCGTCGGTCATGAGTGTGGTAATACGTTCTTGGGATAACGCGTCGGCGCCATTTTCTCATCGCGGCCCGAGCATGCGGAAGTCGCCGACGACGGTGGCTACGCTCACCCGCGGCGGTTCGATGCACCGTTCCTTGATGCCGCTCTGAAAAGTCTGAAACGCCGCCAGCCGCGGGATCGGATTGGCGCCGTCGTCCTCGATCGCGCTGAAGTGAACAAACGTGCCGTCGTCGAGCGCCAAGGCGACGTAGCGAACACCCGCCGGCGACGTCGCCGCCAGTTCCTGAAATACCTTTTCGATCAGGCGCGCGTTCTCCTGCACGGCATCCGGTTTGATCTTGTAGCGTACGAGCGTAAATTTCATCGGGCTGTCTCCTATTGGATGTCCTGATAGTCCGGCTGACCGGCCGGGACAGGGCGGTGGCCCCGCATCCATATAGTGACGATTCGACCCGGCCAAAGGATGCCGGCCGGAACGATATTTTTCGCCGCGTCTCCTTTCCGGATCGCCCGACACACCGAGCCGTTCGCGCTACTCGTCGGCCAGGCCAGACGTACCGCCGCAACCGGTTGACAGCTATTGGTGCGCAGGGACATAAAGGGGACGATCCAATCTGTCCTAATCTGTCCCCATTTCTTTCCTTCCCATTTCTTTCCTTGCTACTGCGCCGATCCGCCGATCCGAATGACGATCTTCCCTGTTGCCCGGCCGGATTCGCTGTAGGCCAAGGCTTCGCGAATCCGGTCGAGCGGGAATACCTTGCCGACAACCGGGCGGATAATTCCGCGTTCGACCAACTTTGCGATCTCACCCAGCTGCTGCCCGTCCGCACGCATGAACAGGAACTCGAAACGAACGCCGTGCTTGCGTGCAAGGCGCGTGGTTTTGCGTGAGAGGAAACCGAGCGCCAGCACCATGATCGGGTTCATGCCGAAGTCCCTGCCCCACTTTGCGTCCGGCATGCCGGCGATCGACACCATCACGCCGCCGCGACGCATCGCGGCGAACGAGCGATGCCGCGTCTCGCCGCCGATGGTGTCGAAGACGACGTCCTGTTCGCGGCATACGTCCTCGAAGCGCTGGGTCTTGTAGTCGATAACGACGTCCGCGCCGAGCTGCTTCACTAGCTCGGCGTTACGCGCGCTTGCCGTGGTCGTTACCACGGCGCCGAGGTGGTGTGCCAACTGAATCGCGAACGTGCCGATGCCGCCCGCGCCGGCATGGATGAGCACTTTCTGCCCGCGTTCGAGCCGGGCGATATCGAGAAGCGCTTGCCAGCAGGTCAGTCCGACCAACGGCAACGACGCCGCTTCCTCATGCGTGGTGTTCGCGGGCTTTAACGCGGCGGCCGATTCCCTGACCAGCGCCACTTCAGCAAAACTGCCGATGCGGTCCTTGTGGAGTCGGGCGTAGATCTCATCCCCGGGCTTGAAGCGCGTGACGCGTGGTCCCACCGCTTTGACCACGCCGGAGAGATCGTTCCCCAAGATGAGCGGAAACTTGTACGACAACACCACTTTCGTTTCGCCCGCGCGGGTCTTGAAATCGATCGGATTGACGCTGGCTGCGCGAACCTCCACCTGCAAATCGTCGGGCCCCGGGCTCGGAACCGGCTGCTCGCCCAGATCGAGAACTTCAGGGCCGCCGTATCGCCGAATGAAGGCCGCTTTCATTTCCGAGCACCCAGTCTTGCTAGCATGGCCGACAACTCCTCCGTACTGATGTGGAAGTGCTCGCAAACCCGCCCCCAGATCATGGCAGTGGGGGCGCTTCGGTCGCCGCGTTCCTTTTGAACCTCGTGCAGCACGCGCAGGACAATACGCTCTTGGCGCGTAAGTCCGTCGCGTACGTCTGGAAAGTAATCATCGTTCATTTCAGCGCCGCCGACGTTCGTACCGGGCCGGCCGTGATAAACGCAAGGTCAGAATCGAACTCTGCTTGGGACATCGCCGAAGATCAAGAAGACGCATCGATTCGATTACCGGCGCAACGCGGTACGCCGGAGTTGGAGAAACCGCCGCACCGCCGGGTCGGATTCGAGCCCGATCGCCTGCGCGTAGGCGCCGTCGGCCGCGTCGGCGTCGCCGGCCTTCGCGAGCAGATCGGCGCGCGCGGCCCAGTAGGGCTGGTACTGTGCGAGCCGCGCGTCGTTCGCCAGCGCATCGAGTGCCGCGAGTCCCGCCGCGGCGCCGCGGATTTCGGCGACGGCAACGGCGCGGTTGATCGCGACGACCGGCGAGCCGGTGCACGCGTAGAGGGCATCGTAAATCTTCTCGATAGCCGGCCAATCGGCGCGTCCAGTCCGCCTGCGCATGACGTGCGCCGATTGCACCGCGGCCTCGAGCTGGTAGCGGCCGGTTTCGCCGATGCGGCTCGCGCGCGCCAGCAGCGCTTCGGCTTCGTCGATCACACCTGCTTCCCAAAGCGCCGGATCTTGTTCCGCGAGCGGAACGTAGTCGCCGTTCGCGTCGCGTCGCGCGCCGCGGCGCGACTCGGCGTAGAGCATGAGCGCGAGCAGCCCGAGCGCTTCAGGCTCTTCCGGCAACAGCGACGCGACCAGGTGTCCGAGCCAGATGCCTTCTTCGGCGAGATTGCGCCGGCGCGCCTCGGTGCCGACGGGATCCGCCCAACCTTCGGCGAAGGCGGCGTAGATCGCGTCGAGCACGGCATCGAGACGCTCATGCATATCGGCGCGATCGGGCACGCGGAAGGGAATGCCGGCCTGGCGGATTTTTGTCTTCGCCCGGACGAGACGCTGGCCCATCGTCGCGGGCGATACCAGGAACGCCGAAGCGATCGTGGCAGCGTCGAAGCCGAGCACGGTCTGCAAGATCAACGGCGCGCGGATCGCTGAGTCGATCGCGGGGTGCGCGCACACGAACATGAGCGCGAGGCGATCGTCGGGGACCGGCATTTCGTCGCCGTGGTCGGCGTCGAGCTCGGTCATCAATCGCAACTGCTCCGCCGCGTCTTCTCGGGTCTGCCGCCGCCGCGCGGCGTCGATCATTTTTCGCCGTGCCGCAACCAGAAGCCACGCCTCCGGATTATGCGGAATTCCACCGGTCGGCCAGTCTCGAAGCGCCGCGGCGAACGCGTCGGACAGCGCGTCCTCGGCGCCGGCGACGTCGCGCGTGCCCACCGCGAGAAAGGCGACGAGCTTGCCGTAGCTTCGGCGCGCCACCGTCTCGGCCGTCGCGCGGGCAGGCTCGTCGTCTCGCGCCATCGTGGCACTACATGGTCCAGATGGGGCGAACCTCGACGGTGCCGTAGGTTGCGCCCGGGCAGCGCGCCGCCCACGAAAGCGCGGTGTCGAGATCGGGCGCGTCGATCAGGTAGAAGCCGCCGAGCTGCTCCTTCGTTTCCGCGTACGGGCCGTTCAATACTTCGGTCTTGCCTTTGGCGACCCGCACGGTCGTCGCGGCCGACGTGGGTCGCAGACGCTCGCCGCCGGACATGATGCCGGCTTTTTGCATCGCCTCGCTGTATGCCATGTACTCGGCGTGCATTTCGCGGCCTTGCTGTTCGCTGGCGACAGCGGCGGCGGCTTCGTTGGTGTAGATCAGTAACGCGTATTGCATGGTGGTCTCCTTTGGACGTTTTATGGCAGAGCGAAATGCTCCGTCATGACAATGTCGTTCGGTCGGCGGCGATTTCGACAGGGCCCGCAAATTACCAAACGGGAAAGCCCTCGATGTTACGGCGCGCGCGGCTCTCGGGTTGTCGCGAGCAGCGCGATACTTATTCCGACAAAAATCATCGCGGCGAAGCCCAGCAAACGGGGAAGATCGGCGGCGTATAGAAAACCGCCGAGCGCGGAGCCGATCGCCTGCCCGACATAAATCGCGGAAGTGTTGAGTGCGACCGCCGCGGCGCCGACCGCTGGAACCGCACCGACAAGACGCGCCTGCTGCATGGAATTAATCGCCGCGAAGCCGAGGCCCCAGAGCGCGACACCGACGCCCATTACAACGAGCACGCCGGCGCCGAAGCTCCACAGGGCGAAGCCGAAGAGGATCGAAAAAAGCGCGAGTCCGGATATGTTGTAGGGGCCGCGCGTCGTAACCAGCCGCGTCGCCATCACGTTGCCGATGAAACCCATCACGCCGAAGATCAAAAAGAAAAGACCGATCGTGTTGACGTCGGCATCGGCGAGGCGGGCCAGCAGCGGCGCGAGATACGTGAAGACCGTGAACTGACCGGCAATATGCGCCACGGTAAGAAGGAGCAGCGTAACGACGAACCGGTTGGTCGCCAAACTTCCCCAACTGCCGAGCGAAATCGCCGTCCCGTGCAAACCCTCCGGCACCGCCCGGAAAACGAATACCGCGCATGCGAGAAGCGCCGCGCCCATGAGTCCGAATGTCGCCTGCCAGCCGACATATCCCGACAGGAGTGCGACGGCCGGCAAACCCACGGCGGCGGCAAGGGACCAGCCGAGGAAGACGAAAGCGATGGCGCTCGCGCGGCCCTCCGGCGGAACGATCATCGCGGCCGTGGCGGCCGCGACCGGCGTAAACAGCGCCGCCCCGGCCATCATCGCGATACGCAACCCGAGCTGTGCGCCGTAAACCGGTGCGAGCGCCGCGAGGAAATGCCCGACGGCGACGATTAAAAGCGACGCCGCCAGTAACCGGCGGCGGTCGATTGCCGCCGTCGCCCATACGGTGAGCGGCGAGCCGACACAAAGGACAACGGCGCCGGCGGTAATGAGAAGCCCCGCCTTCGGGATGCTCACGTAGAGGCCGGTGGCAAGGCTCGGCAACATCCCGGCGATGCCGATGATCGCCAGGCCGATGACGAAATTCCCAAGCATCAGCGCCAAGCGCGCGGCGAGGTGATTCATGCCGCGATTATCCAGCGAGCCTATAGCGGGAGCAAACGGAACACGCGGCTGTTTACGGCACGCGGGGAGTTGAATGAAGATGGCAGTCCGCGCCGCAACGGCACCGCTTACCGCGCGAGGAGACATGAACGACGTCGACTATTCGATCCAACCTATCGGCTTCATCCGCTCCCCGCTCGTCGATCTTGACGCGGCGCCGCGCCAGGGCGACGAAGGCGCACCCGACGCCTGTATCGAACTCACCGATGCCATGGCACCGGGGCTGCTCGGGATGAGAGTCGGCGAGGAGCTTTTGGTGCTGACCTGGCTCCATCTGGCGGAACGCGACGTGCTGCAAGTGCATCCGCGCGGCGCGCCCGGCAGACGGCTCACCGGTGTTTTCACGACGCGCTCGCCCGACCGCCCCAACCCAATCGGGCTTCATCGCGTTTCGGTCCTCGAAATCGACGGCGGGCGATTGCGCGTCGCGCCGATGGAAGCCGTCGACGGTACGCCGGTTCTCGACATCAAGTGCGTGCTCACGAAAGTGGACGAGCGGTGACGGGGTTACGAGGCGCTGTCTTCGTCGATTGAAACGTTCCTATCGACCCGCCGCCGCACTCAGTTCTTCCCACGCGCGCGGGTGAAGCTGCTCGATATAGCGCCGCGCGGTCGCGATCGCGGGTTTCAGATGCTTCTTGGCGCTTCGAGGAACTCGCGCTACCGCGGATTCGATGGCGCCCGGATGACCGTCGGCGAGCGCCGCGCATAACACGCAGGCCTGGAAAATATCTTTATCGGATTTCGCGTCGCGGCCCGTTCGCAGGCGAGAGACAATGAGCTTGTGGACAGCGAAACGCTCCGGCAACGGGACGCGCACCGCGCAACACCCTTCGCGCGCCATCAGCATCGCCGTTTGCGATTCGCCCAAGAGATAGGCAAGGTATGGAAGGCCCGTGGCGTGCGCGCGAAGTTCGGGCACCGGCACGACGGGAAATTTTTCACTGGTCGAGGGCGCCAAGAGATCGACGTGAAACCGCGACCGCCCGCGCTGTTTGAAGGAGGTCGAAGGTTGCTTACGCTTGAGTTCCGGCACCTCCACGAACTCAATACCGGACTCTTTCAACATCTCCAGGAGACTTTGCTCAGGCCGCGTTTTAAACGCGAGCGCTTCGCGACGAGCGATGTCGATGTCTTCGGTGGCATAAGGAATTGCACGAACGCCGAGCCGATTCAGCAGTATCCCATATGCGTGCGAACCGATTAGCATACCGCCCGCCGCAAACACGCGATGGTTGTGAAGACTTGCGAGCGTGGCATGGGTCTTGGGATCGACCAAATTGAAACCCTCGCGTCCGAGCATTCGCAGCGACGGCACCAACTCTTTCAGCTCTTTGATACGCGCGCGCAGGCGCTCGGCAGCCGCCTCCGCATCGGAATTGCCGATTGGGCCCGCAAGATAAGTTTCCCGCTTTCGACCGTCGCCGTCGTAAAACTGGTGGGCATAGAAGCGGAAGCCGGACGCGTTCGTACGCTCGATCACCGACCCTGCGGTGCCGACAAAGACTTCCGTTTGATGAAGCGCGTAGCTTTCCAGGTCCGCGTAGAGGATCGTTAGCGCGCGGCGGTGCGGTGTGTACAACGGGGGCTTCGCCATCGGTCAGCCTTGGTATCCGCTGAAAATAAAATCTAGTGGATACTATGGTATCCGTCAACTGACGATAGCGACGGATAACAGATTGACGGCTAACTACGTCGCGGTTTGCTCGACTTCAGCTCCGAAACAACCGACTGTACTGCGTCTCGTGCCGCATGGCTGCGAGCGCCTGGCCCCAGTTCGACACCGCCAGATCGTCATCCGCGACTGTTGCCGCCGCGCACGCGGTATCCTCGATCGTCGACTGCAAATCCCACAGCAACCGTTGCCCGGCGGTTTGACCGAGCGGGATGAGCTTCACGCCGGCGCCGACGATGTTCGCCGTCCAGGTTTGCAGATAACCAATCACGGCCGCGTCGCGCGCGATGTCCCAATGCGCGGCGGCGACGGCGAACGCGACGGCGAAGTTGCACGGCTGCGCGAGTAGCGGCGAAACGCCCTTGGGCGGCGGGTCGAGTTCGGCGAGAAGCTTTAACAGCGCACGGCCCATCTCGTGATTCTGCAGCCGCAATTCTTCCGACTCGCGCGCGGCCGTGAGCCATTCGTTCCAACAACGCACCGCGTCGCGATCGTCGGCGATTCGCGCGTTGTACGCCCGAACCAAAACCGCCGCTTCGACACGTACGCCGCCGTACTGCAATGCGTCTTCCAACCATTTTCGAAGCGTCGCGGCATCGGCGACGGCGCGTTGCTCGACCGCGTATTCCAAACCTTCCGAATAACTGTACGCACCGACGGGAAGCGACGGGCTCGCGAGCTGCAACAGGCGCAGCAGCGCGCCGTTGTCAGGGATGGGCGCGGAACGGCGCATGGGCGTGACCGCCTTGATGGGAATGTCCGCCGTACGCGCCCGCTTCGGGCTGAAACGGCGAGATCTCTTCCGTCAACACGAGCCCGAGCTGAACCAGCATATCCGCCAGCACCGAATCGGGCGAGAGGCGCAGATAGTCCTTGCCGACTTCCACCGGTACGTGGCGATTGCCGAGATGGTAGGCGGCGCGCAACAGCGTCAACGCGTCGGGCGCGCGCGCGGTGATGACCGGTTCCGGCTTCGCGCGAACGCGCACGACGGCGTCGCCCTCGTCCGCGCGCAGCAGGTCGCCGTCGCGCAGCACCGTGCCGCGCGGCAGTCCGAGTTGCACGGTCGCGCCCTCTTCCGTTTCAAAGCGCAGCCGACTGCGCGTGCGTTCCTCGGCGGTGAGCGCGAGCGTGTACGCCGCCTTCGCCGATGGGTTGGCCGGTATACGCTGAGTCAGCGGAAGCGCATTCGCCGACGCCGATATTACCCGTTCGTCCTTCCCTGTTTTCATCCGCGTTTATCTGCGTTCATCTGCGGTTTCAACGATCTAAAATAAGAAATACCGCTGCGCCAGCGGCAGTTCCTGCGCCGGCTCGCAGGTTAACAACTCGCCGTCGGCACGCACTTCGTAGGTCTCCGCGTCGACTTCGATCCTCGGTTGCGCGTCGTTCAGCTTCATGTCCCGTTTGCCGAGTTTGCGCGTGTCGCCGATCGGGACCGCCGTCTTCGCGAGATTGAGCTGCTTGGCGATGGCGCGCTCGTGCGCCGCCTTCGACAGAAACGTCAGCGACGTCGCGTGCATAGCGCCGCCGAACGCGGCGAACATCGGCCGGCCGTGCACCGGCTGCGGCGTCGGGATGCTCGCGTTGGCGTCGCCCATTTGCGCCCAGACGATGAAGCCGCCCTTGATTACCAGACTCGGACGCACGCCGAAGAAAGCCGGGCTCCAGAGCACCAGGTCGGCGAGCTTGCCGGTCTCGACCGAGCCGACGTACGCCGATACGCCGTGCGCGATCGCGGGATTGATCGTGTACTTGGAGATGTAGCGTTTGACGCGGGCATTGTCGTTGCGCGCCGAGTCGCCCTTGAGCGAACCGCGCTGCGTCTTCATTTTGTGCGCGGTCTGCCAGGTGCGCATGATCACTTCGCCGATGCGGCCCATCGCCTGCGAATCCGACGCCATCATGCTGAACGCGCCGAGGTCGTGCAGGATGTCCTCGGCCGCGATGGTCTCGCGGCGAATGCGCGAATCAGCAAACGCGACGTCCTCGGCGATTCCGGGATCGAGATGGTGGCACACCATGAGCATGTCCAGATGCTCGTCGACCGTGTTCACGGTGTACGGACGCGTCGGGTTGGTCGAGGACGGGAGTACGTTCGCTTCGCCGCACACCTTAATAATATCGGGCGCGTGGCCGCCGCCGGCGCCTTCGGTGTGGTAGGCATGAATCGTGCGGCCCTTGAACGCCGCGATCGTATTCTCGACGAAACCCGATTCGTTCAGCGTGTCGGTATGGATCGCGACCTGCACGTCGTATTTGTCGGCGACGCTCAAGCAGTTGTCGATCGCCGCCGGCGTCGTGCCCCAGTCTTCATGCAGCTTCAACCCGATCGCGCCCGCCTCCACCTGCTCGTCCAGCGCCTCCGGCCGCGCGGCGTTGCCCTTGCCGAGCACCCCCAAATTCAAGGGGAACGCATCAAACGATTGCAGCATGCGATGAATATTCCAGGGACCGGGCGTACATGTCGTCGCGTTCGTCCCGGTCGCGGGTCCGGTGCCGCCGCCGATCAGGGTCGTGACGCCCGACGCGAGCGCCGTTTCGAACTGTTGCGGGCAGATCATATGAATGTGGGCGTCGATGCCGCCGGCGGTGAGGATCGAACCTTCGCCCGCGATCACTTCGGTGCCGGGGCCGATGACGATATCGACGTTCGGCTGCGTCGCGGGATTGCCGGCCTTGCCGATCTTGAAGATGCGCCCGTCCTTGACGCCGACGTCGGCCTTGACGATGCCCCACCAGTCGACGATTACGGCGTTCGTGATCACGACATCGACGGCGCCGTCCCGGTTCGGGATCGACGATTGCCCCATGCCATCGCGGATCACCTTGCCGCCGCCGAACTTCACTTCGTCGCCGTAAACGGTGTGATCCTTTTCGACTTCGATCAAGAGCGCCGTGTCCGCAAGACGCAGCCGGTCGCCCGTCGTGGGTCCGAAATGTTCCGCGTAGGCGCGGCGATCCATTTTCAGGCTCATGATTTCTTCTCCAGCGGACCGTTGATCTTGGCGTTGAAGCCGTAGACTTCGCGCGTTCCCGCGTACGCGACCAGCTCGACTTCGCGTTCGTCGCCCGGTTCGAAGCGCACCGCGGTGCCGGCCGGAATATTGAGCCGCATGCCGCGCGCGCTTTCGCGATCGAACTTGAGCGCGCCGTTGGTTTCGTAGAAGTGGTAATGCGAGCCGACTTGTATCGGACGGTCGCCGACGTTGGCGACCTTGACGCGCACCGTATCGCGCCCTCGGTTCAATAGGATTTCGCCTGCTTCCGTTATCAGTTCACCGGGAATCATTTCTTCCTCCAAGTCTTACAAAGTGCGCGCTCCCTCACCCTGCCCTCGTGATCGCTCCGCGCGTCGCTCCGCGCGCTTCCTGCGCGCCCGCGACGTTAACACGTCCCTGTGTGGCACCTGCGCTCCCGCGATCTTAAGTGCATCCTGCACGTCACCGGAGGGAGAGGGAGTGTCGCGTAGTTTCCATTATTTTCGTTTCTTCTTGCTCTTCGCCCTGCCGCCCGCTTTCGCACCGGACTTGCGAGCGGATTTCTGCGAGGTCTTCTTGCCGGCGCCGCGTTTCACGCCGATCGGCGTGTGCACCGTGACGAGCTTGGTACCGTCGGGGAACGTGGCCTCGACTTGGACTTCGTGAATCATCTCGGCGACGCCGTCCATCACGTCCGCGGTCGAGAGGAGCCGCGTGCCGTAGGTCATCAGATCCGCGACGCTGCGCCCGTCGCGCGCGCCTTCGAGGATGGCAGCGCTGATGTAGGCCATCGCTTCCGGATAATTGAGCTTGAGGCCGCGCGCCCTGCGGCGCTCCGCGACCAAGGCGGCGGTAAAGATCAGGAGCTTGTCTTTTTCTTGCGGTGAGAGATGCATGGTTCTCCTCTTCTGGCTTTCGACTGAGCGCGGCGGTTGTCGAATGCGTTTGCGGCGTTATGTGCGCCAGATACGCGGCGTACACGCGGCGGCCCCGCGAAACTGCGAACGCACCTTATCCCACACGGCGATAAACCAGGCGCGCGCCGCCGCGCTCGATGAACCGCGATAGCGGCAGAGCATGCCGTGCGCCAAGCGCGTGACGCCCGCGTCCCCTTCAAGGCGCTCCGACAACCAAAGCGCGCGAGCGGCGTCGACGATTTCCGCAGCCACGGGCACGCCAACCCAGGCCAGCGTCGCGATCACCGGCGCGCCGCCGAGACCGTAGGCGCTCGTGAGCATTCGCGAACCGCCGTCGAGACGCTGGCGGTCGATCCAGAGCGGCGAGCCCTCGCGCCACACTTCGGTATCCATGCACCAAGTCCCCTCGTCGAATGTCTCGCCGCGCGCGCTGCGCCCGAAGCGCGTGATTTCCCATCCGAACCAACTGGCTTGCGCGCCAAGCTCGACCCGCAACCGTTGGTGCACGTCGGCGCCGCTGAAAACGATCGTCTCCTGCGGCAACCATTCGAAATGCGCGCCGCCCGCCAACCGATGCCGCACGTCTTGGTAGGCCGGGCGCAAGCCGCGATACCACTTCGCGGCCGACGGCGTGCTGACCAATGCTTCGGCGCCGGTATCGAGTTCGAACGAAATATCGAGCCGGTCGCCGCCCACCATCCCGCCCGGCGGGTGCAGCAGCAACACATGGCACACCGACGGACCTTCGGGATAGAACGGGCGCTGCAGCGCGAGCGGCATTTGAACCCGGCGCCGCTCGAAAAGCGTTCGCTCCGCCGAGCGCGTAAATCCGACGTCGAGCCGCCCGTGCCAGCTATCCCGGTGAACGTCGCGCGGTTCGGATAGCGCCGCGACCACGCGACTAGCCTCTTCGGAATCGCGTTAAACGATCGCGCAGCCGCCGCGGTCGACGGTGGACAGCCCTGGCACCGACCGCAACGACGACGACCAGGATCAACGCGACGGCGCCCAACTCCGTGGCGCCGTGCGAATGCACCGGACCGAACGTCGGATGCCCGGGGTAGGCGAAGACCATCGGCGCGATCACCGCCATTAACAGTCCCACTATCGCTCGAATTCCGATCATGCTTCCCCCATGACTACAGTTAAAAGTGAAAAGTTAAAAGTGTAAAGTTGACAACAACCGCCCGCCCACAATTTTTCACTTTTCCCTTTTCACTTTTCACCGATGCTCTACACCGACAGGTACCGGCGCACTTCGTTCTCGTCCATCGACTTGCCGTCACCGCTCAGCACGATCTCGCCGCGCGACATGACGATGTATTGATCGGCGAGCACCTTGGCGAAATCGAAATACTGCTCGACCAGCAGTATCGACATTTCCTTGCGCTCGGTGAGGCTCCGAATGACGCGCTCGATATCCTTAATGATCGACGGCTGAATGCCCTCGGTGGGCTCGTCCAGTATCAGGAGTTTCGGCTTCGTCAGCAACGCGCGCGCGATCGCCAACTGCTGCTGCTGACCGCCGGAAAGATCGCCGCCGCGGCGGCGGCGCATTTCTTGAAGCACCGGAAACATCTCGTAGGTCTCGGGCGGAATCGCGCGCGCCGGCGCCGCGAGGCCGGTCAACAAGTTTTCCTCGACCGTCAGGCGCGCGAAGATCTCTCGGCCTTGCGGCACGTAACCGATGCCGTGGCGCGCGCGCACGTACGGCGCCGCGCTAGTGATATCGTGGCCGTCGAACATGATGGCGCCGGAGCGAATACGCAGCACGCCCATCAGGCACTTTAGCAGCGTGCTCTTGCCAACGCCGTTGCGACCGAGCACGGCCGTGCACGACCCATCCGGCACCTCGAACGACAAATCGTTCAGCGTCAGGCTGCTGCCGTAGTAGTGGTTCAGTTTTTCGACAGAAAGCATTAGTAGCAAGTCGCAAGTAGCAAGTAGCTAGTGACAAGTAGCAAGCCGCAAGTGCCAAGTTTTCTTGCTACTTGGAACTTGCTACTTGTTACTATCTTCCCAAATAGACTTCGATCACGCGTTCGTCGTTTTGCACTTTGTCCATCGCGCCTTCGGCGAGCACTCGACCTTCGTGCAACACCGTGACTTTGCGCGCGATCGAGGCGACGAAATCCATGTCGTGCTCGACCACGACGATGGAATGCTTGCCCTCGAGCGATAGCAGCAATTCGCCGGTGCGCGCCGTTTCCTCGTCGCTCATACCGGCGGCCGGTTCGTCGAGCAAGAGAATCTGCGGATCCTGCATCAGCAGCATGCCGATTTCGAGCCATTGTTTCTGACCGTGCGATAAAAGCCCGGCGAGATCGTTCATGCGATTCGCGAGATCGATGCGGCCGAGCATGTCGCGGATGCGGTCCTCTTGCGCCGAATCGCGCCGGTGAAACAGCGTGGCCCACACGCTCTTTGGCCCCTTCATCGCGAGTTCCAGGTTCTCGAACACCGTGTGGTTTTCCAGCACCGACGGTTTTTGAAACTTGCGGCCGATGCCGAGTCGCGCGATTTCGTACTCGGTCATCTGCGTCAGTTCGAGCGTCTGCCCGAGAAACACGTTGCCGACGTCGGGGCGGGTCTTGCCGGTGATCACGTCCATCATCGTGGTTTTGCCGGCGCCGTTCGGCCCGATCACGCAGCGCAGCTCGCCCGCGTCGATGGCGAACGACAAATCGTTCAACGCCTTGAACCCGTCGAAACTGACGGTGACGCCGTTGACGTACAGGATCGCGCGGTGCGAAACGTCGATCGCGCCGGGCTGGACCACGTGGCCCATGCCGGTGGTGCTCGATTCACCGTCGTAAGACGTCGTCGCGCTGGTCACGCGGATTTGCCTTGGGACGTCGCGGTCGCTACCGATCGGCGGCGCCACAGATTCGACCCGACAACCCCCTTCGGCAGGAACAACGTCACGATGACGAACAGCGCGCCGAGGAAGAAAAGCCATAATTCCGGCCAGGCAACCGTCAACCAGCTCTTGGCACCGTTAACAATTCCCGCGCCGACGAGTCCGCCGATCAAGGTGCCGCGCCCGCCGACCGCCACCCAGATCGCGATCTCAATCGAATTCGCCGGCGACATTTCGCTCGGATTGATGATGCCCACTTGCGGGACGTACAACGCGCCGGCGATACCGCAGAGCACGGCCGATAGCGTCCACACGAATAGCTTGTAGTCGCGCGTGTTATAGCCGGAAAACATGATGCGCGATTCGGCGTCGCGGATCGCCGCGAGCACGCGCCCGAACTTGGACGTGACGATGTAGCGGCACAGCAGCAACATCAGGATCAGGAACAGTCCGGTGACGGCGAACACCGTCACTTTCGTTTCCGGTTGCGCGAGCGCGAAGCCGAGGATGCGCTTGAAATCGGTGAAGCCGTTGTTGCCGCCGAATCCGGTGTCGTTGCGGAAGAAGAGCAGCATGAACGCGAACGTCAGCGCCTGGGTGATGATCGCGAAGTACACGCCCTTGATGCGCGAGCGGAACGCAAACCAGCCGAAGACGAAGGCCAGCAGACCCGGCACTAACAACACCTTCAGCACCGCCAGCCAAAAGTATTCGCTGCCGGCCCAATACCAGGGAAACTCCTTCCAATCGAGGAACACCATGAAATCGGGAAGATAGCTGCGGTACTGGCCTTCGTTACCGATCTCGCGCATCAGATACATGCCCATGGCGTAACCGCCGAGCGCGAAGAACAGACCGTGACCGAGACTCAAGATGCCGGCATAGCCCCAAATCAAATCAAGCGCCAATGCGACCATCGCGTAACACATGATCTTGCCGAACAGCAGCACGTAGTAATCCGATAAGTGCAGAAAGCTTCCGTCCGGTACCACCAGACGCATGACCGGCACAACGACGAAGACAAGGACGGCGAACACGCCGATCCCGGCCCAACCGCGCGCGCCGTAGAGTTCGAAAACGCGCCTCGACAGCGGACCCACGCTAGGTCTCCGCGGTTCGGCCCTTCAGGGCGAACAAACCCTGCGGCCGCCGTTGGATGAACAAAATGATGAACACCAGGACGAAGATCTTGCCGAGCACCGCGCCCGCGTACGGTTCGAGGAACTTGTTCACTTCGCCAAGCCCGATCGCCGCGATAATCGTTCCCCACAACTGCCCGACGCCACCGAGCACGACGACCATGAACGAATCGACGATGTACGACTGGCCGAGATCGGGCCCGACGTTGCCGATTTGCGACAGCGCCACCCCGCCGAGACCGGCGATGCCCGATCCCAACCCGAACGTCATCCAATCGACGCGCGGCGTCGGGATGCCCATGCAGTCGGCCATCGCGCGATTCTGCGTCACCGCGCGCACGTACAAACCGAGTCGCGTGCGCGACAAGAACAGCCAAACCAGGAACACGACGAACGCCGCGAATAAGACAATCACGACGCGGTTGTACGGCAGTACTATGTCGGCGCCGAGATCGAAACCGCCGGACATCCATGACGGATTCGCGACTTCGACGTTTTGCGCGCCGAAGATCGTGCGCACCGTCTGAATGAGGACCAAACTGATGCCCCAGGTTGTGAGCAAGGTTTCCAGCGGGCGGCCGTATAAGTGGCGAATGACGGTACGTTCGAGCGCGACACCCACCATGCCGGACACGAGAAACGCCGCCGGCACGGCCACGACGATATAGGCATCCAGCACGCCCGGGAAATAACCGCGAAAAACGGTTTGCACCACGTACGTGGTGTAGGCGCCGATCATCAGCATTTCGCCGTGCGCCATGTTGATGATGCCCATCAACCCGAAGGTGATCGCGAGTCCGAGCGCCGCGAGCAACAGCACGCTGCCGAGGCTGATTCCATAGAAAAGCGTTCCGAGAATGCGCGGGATGATGAAATGCTGCTCGATGAGGTCGATGGCATGCTCGGCCGCCGCGCGCACGTCGGCGTCGGGCTCGACGAAACTGCCGTCATCGTTCTTGCGCAGCAACGCGCTCAACAACTGTTTTGTCTGCGGGCTGACGCTCTTCGCCAACGTCTTGATCGCCGCGCGTCGCACCGCCGGATCGGTATTCTTCAAGCCGATCGCGGCCGCGGCTTGTTCGAGCAAGCCTTTTATGTCACCGTCGGTTTCGCGTTCAAGCACGCGCTTTATAAGCGGCAACATTTCCTCGCCGGCGCTGGTCGACAATTCTCGCGCCGCCGCCAAGCGCACGTTGCGCTCGCGTGACACCAGCCGCAAGGCCGCGACGGCGGTATCGATAACGCCGCGAATTCGATTGTTGACGATGACGCCGTCGAGCGAATCAGGCGGGCTTTCGACCACCGCGCCGGTCAGCGCGTCCTTGGTGGCATCGTCGGTGACGATGAACAAGCGGCCATCGCCGATATAGAGCTGGTCGTCTTGCATCGCCTTGAGGAGAGGTATCGCATCGGGATCGCCGGCCGCGACGAGCTTGTTGATCGCCCCGATTTTCGTGTCGCTGTCGTCGGCCGCGAGTTCGCCGGCGATTTTCGCATCGAGCGCGTAGGCGGACGGCGCGACCACCAGCCACAGCACCAGTGACGCCGCCCCCCACCAAGCCGATCGATTCATTGCGGTCATTGTGATTGCTTTAGTTTGGTGCGCGATTGTCGCCAAACCTGCGCGAGAAAAAAAGCCGCTGGCGGAGGAAACCGCCAGCGGCTCCCTTGACGATCTTACTTCTGGGCCGTCTTCAGATCCGGCTCGTCTTTCTTCTTGTCGTTACCCGGGATAAACGGACTCCACGGTTGGGCCTTGACCGGGCCTTTGGTCTTCCAGACCACATTGAATTGACCGTCGGCGCGGACTTCCCCGATGAATACCGACTTATGCAGATGGTGGTTCTTCGGGTCCATCTTCGAGACGATGCCCGACGGTGCTTTGAACGTCTGCCCGGCCATCGCGGCGATGACTTTGTCCACGTCGGTGGTCTTGGCCTTCTCGACCGCCTGCTTCCACATATGAATGCCGATCCAGGCCGCTTCCATCGGATCGTTGGTCAGCGGCTTGCCGGCGTTCGGGAGCTTCTTCTTTTTCGCGTATGCCGCCCACTGCTTGGTCCACGTCGTATTGGCCGGATTCTTCAGTGTCATGAAGTAGTTCCAAGCGGCGAGATGTCCGACCAACGGCTTCGTATCCACGCCGCGCAGCTCCTCCTCACCGACCGAAAACGCCACCACCGGCACGTCCTTCGCCTTCAAGCCCTGGTTACCCAGTTCCTTATAGAATGGAACGTTCGAGTCGCCGTTGATGGTCGAAACCACCGCGGTTTTGCCACCGGCGGCGAATTTCTTGACGTCGGCGACGATGGTTTGATAGTCGGTGTGGCCGAACGGGGTGTATTTCTCGTCGATGTCCTTGTCCTGAACGCCCTTCGAGTGCAGGAACGCGCGCAGGATCTTGTTGGTGGTGCGCGGATACACGTAGTCGGTGCCGAGCAGCACCCAACGCTTCGCGCCGCCGCCTTCCTTGCTCATCAGATACTCGACCGCCGGGATCGCCTGCTGATTCGGCGCCGCGCCGGTGTAGAACACGTTCTTTGACAGTTCCTCGCCTTCGTACTGCACCGGGTAGAACAACAAACCGTTCAGTTCTTCGAACACCGGCAATACCGATTTACGCGACACCGACGTCCAGCAACCGAACACAACCGCCACTTTATCTTGTGTCAGAAGTTGCCGCGCTTTCTCCGCGAACAATGGCCAATTCGAGGCCGGATCCACAACCACGGGCTCGAGCTTCTTGCCCAAGACGCCGCCGCGCGCGTTGATATCTTCGATCGCCATCAGGGTAACGTCCTTCAGGACGGTCTCGCTGATAGCCATGGTGCCGGAAAGTGAATGCAGGATGCCGACTTTAATCGTATCGGCGGCCTGCGCCAGGCCCGAGGCGGCTAGGCCCAGGGCGGCGACCGCGCCCAAGGCTGCACGCCGCAAGGTCGTGCGGTAAGCACTGGTTACAAGGGACATCGTGGTTCCTCCTGTCATTTGGTGGTGGTTAAAAGCGAAATGCGGTCTTGAGTGGCCAAGCAAGCCAATCCAGTCGCCCCTCAGCAATCCATATGCCAGGAGTATCTTGACCTTCTAATCAATGGGTTATGCGGTAGATTCGGCTGCACTGACTCAAGGCATGCACCTTTATAGCGCACAAGAAAGCACGCCGCACTCGCAAGGAGCATCTGGTACACAACCGACGCTCGAATTAGTGCAGCGATCCCGCCGATAGTTCGGCCCGAGCGTTCAGTTCGGTTGAAGCGGCGAAATCCAGGTGTATTTTTTCTTCCAGCTCTCGCTTTGACTTGCACCCCAACGGAACTTATCGTTGCCGGTTCCTGTTTACGCGGGACAGAAGACAAAAGAAATGTCCTCGCTAAAAAATCCGCTGTGAACGTCTCCGTCGTCCGGGCGGGTGCCGTGCCGTTATCCTTGCTGTGATCCCGCGGACTCTGCTTTCTCCTCGGTTGGAGTCCGTCGCGATGACGGTTCCTCATTAGGTACACCTCGGGCACGCCTCGGTCCCTATGAATACGAACACACTATCACGCTTCGTCGACCAAATATGGAATGACAGCATCGTTCCGCAACTGGTCGAATACATCCGCATCCCCAACAAGTCGCCGCATTTCGACCCGGCGTGGCGCGAACACGGTTACATGGACGCCGCGGTCGGGTTGATCGAACGCTGGTGCCGTCAACAACCGCTCCGCGGTATGTATTTAGAAGTGTTGCGGCCCGAGGGCCGCACCCCGCTGATCCTGATGGACATTCCCGGCAACGGCGGTGATTGCGCGCTGCTGTACGGTCATCTCGATAAACAGCCGGAAATGACCGGATGGGACAATGGACTCGGTCCATGGACACCGGTCCTGCGCGAGGAAAAGCTCTACGGCCGCGGCGGTGCCGACGATGGCTACGCCGCGTTCGCGTCGCTCACGGCGATTCGCGCGTTACAGGAGCAAGGGCTGCCGCACGCCCGCTGCGTGGTGCTGATCGAAGCTTGCGAGGAAAGCGGCAGCTACGACCTACCCTACTATATAGAGACGCTGTCCGAACGCATCGGCCAACCGAGCCTCGTCGTATGTCTCGATTCCGGCTGCGGCAACTACGACCAGCTCTGGTCGACGACGTCGCTGCGCGGCTTGACGAACGGTGTGCTGCGCGCACAGGTGCTGACCGAAGGCGTGCACTCGGGCGACGCGAGCGGCATCGTGGCCTCGAGTTTTCGCGTACTGCGCGAACTGTTGAGCCGGCTGGAAGATGAACGCACCGGAACGATAAAACCCGCGACGTTTCATGCTGACATACCGGTGCAGCGCCGCGAACAAGCGCAGGCCGCGGCCGCCACGCTCGCGACCGCGGTCTACGATAAGTTCCCTTTGGTCTCCGGAATGCGGCCGATGGCACAGGAGCTGACGGAGTTGGTGCTGAATCGCACCTGGCGCCCGGCGTTATCCGTAACCGGCGTCGACGGAATTCCCGCGCTGCAAGATGCCGGTAACGTGCTGCGGCCGGCGACGGCTCTGAAGATATCTCTGCGCCTCCCGCCGACCGTAAATGGCGAAACCGCGACCCGTGCGCTGAAAGAATTGTTCGAGAAGAATCCGCCGTACGGCGCGACGGTCGAATTCACCGCCGATCAAGCGGCGACCGGCTGGAACGCGCCGCCGCTCGATCCCTGGCTGGCACGATCGCTGAACGCCGCATCGCAAACTTTCTTCGGCCGCGATGCAATGCACATGGGCGAAGGCGGTACGATTCCATTCATGGCGATGCTCGGTGAGACATTTCCGGCCGCCCAGTTCGTCATCACCGGCGTGCTCGGGCCGCACGCCAACGCGCACGGGCCCAATGAGTTCCTGCACATTCCCACGGCCAAGAAACTAACAGCGTGCGTCGCCCAAGTGTTGTTCGACCATTTTCGCAGGACCGCGGGCTAGTACATCGGGCGAAGCGGCGGCAACGGAACGCCGGGTACCGGCGATCCCGGTATTCCACCCGCTCCGGTGCTGGATGGCCCGATGTTTCCCGACCAAGCACGCCTCCTTGGACGCCGGTACTTGCGCGCCCCGCGGAACTGGCGTTAAGTAGCCACGCGGCATCCGCAAGCGCTGCCGCCGCCGTACCCATCGCGACAATAGCGTCTTCGTGACGCGCAAGAATTCGGGTGCGGCATCCGACTGGGGGGTGTGGCGATGAATACCGAAGCCGGCATACTCGAAGTGGTCGAGGCGATCTACGATGCCGCGATGGACGAGAGCCGCTGGCCGATCGCATTGGAGAAGTTGACCCGCCTCACGGACAGCCAGGCCGCGAGCTTTTGGGTACTGGACGGCTCGGCGCAGCCGCGGCTGCCGGTATTCACGAGCATCAATTTCGAGCAGAATTTCATCGCGGAATACCTGAAGTGCATGGTGCCGCACGACCCCACGGTCCAGTACCTGGTCAGCCACCCCCATCAACCGATCGTTCACGACGGCCTCTTCATCACCGAACGCGAAAAGGACCGTCATCCCTACTACGACTGGCATGGCCGGCACAGCGACACGCGCTTTCGACTGGTGAACCAGATGTGCCCGGCGCCGGCGGTGCAAGCGGGCGTCGCTCTGCATCGGGCGCGCCGCGTCGGTCGATACGAAGCACACGACATCGAACAGTTCGAGGTGCTGCACCGCCACATCGAGCGCGCCTTGGCCATCGGGTTTCGCATCGGTTCACTCGGCACGTTACAGCGGTGCACCATCGACCTGCTCGAACGCAATCCGGCCGCGATCGTGCTGCTCGATGAACACAGACGCGTGGTCTACGCGAACCGTGCCGCCGGGTCGCTGCACGAACAGCGCGACGGCGTCGTGCTCGCCGCCACCCTTTCGCTGCTGCGCAAACCGGACAACGATCGGCTCCAGCGCTTGCTCGCCGAGTCGAGCGCACTCACCGAATCGCCGCACGCTCCCTCGGCCGGCGTCATGCGGGCGCTGCGCCCCTCCGGCAAGCGGCCGTACGCCGTGCTGGTTACGCCGATGCCGCGGCGCTATCCGGCGTTGTCGACGCTGCGACCGGCAATTTGCGTCATCATCACCGACCCGGAGGCGCAAACCTCGCTTTCCGGTTCCCGCCTAAAAGCGGTGTTCGGGTTGACCGATGCGGAAACGCAGCTGGCGCTGCGCCTCGCGACCGGCGAAGACCTGCAAGCGACGGCGGCGAAGCTTCGGATTCGCTACGGCACCGCGCGAACGCGACTGGTGGAAATCTTCCGCAAGACCGAAACCCATCGTCAAGGGGAATTGATCCGGCTGCTGCTGACAACGCTCGCGATGGGATAAATCCGGACGTCACCCGCAGCCTGCTTCCCGCCCCCCCCCTATCAATTGATAGTGGCGCCCAATCGGGCCGCTGACCCATCCTGTTGCCGTTGGGCGGCGATCGCGCCGATGCGCTTTCAGTGGCATCCCCAATCCACACATACCCATACCTACGGAGGACACGATGGAGTGGCGCAACATGTTTTTCTTCGATGCGATGCTCACCCCCAAAATCATCACGTTGGTGTACTGGCTGCTGCTCGTCGCCGCACTCGTCGCCGGCATCGGCTCGATGCTGTACACCGGGTTTCAGTATCTGACGTTCGGCGGTTTTCTGCGCGGGGTCGCGATCACGCTCGGCGGGGCGATCGCCGCGCGCATCTGGTGCGAGCTGCTGATGGTGCTGTTCAAGCTCAACGAAAACGTGCAAAAGATTTTGAACACAAAGTAGACGCCGTGGCGTCGACGCGCCCGCGGCGCGCGGTCTACGTGGATGGCTCAAGCGCGTCGGCCGAAAAAACGGTCCGCGCTCACCGAATACACGAGGGGGAAACATGAAAGCAACATTATCGGTATCACTGACACGCGGCGTGCGCCGCGCGGCGGTTTTTCTTTTGGTCCCGGCGTGGCTGACGTCGGTCTCCGGACCCGTCACGGCCGAAAGCGCGCTCGATAAGCTGAAGGCCGCCGCCGAAAAACTTCAGTGGCGCGACGTCGGCGGCGAGTACACCTGGACGGCACGCGGCATCTCCGGAAGCGGCACCGCCACGGTCAAGCAGAGCGGCAGCAATGTCCGTATCCTGCTCACCTGGACGCCGGTGCCCGGCGGCCCGCACTACGAAATCAAGGGCAAGCTGAAGGGCGACACCATCGACGGTCAATGGTATTCGCACTACGCCAAGAAAGGATGGTACCGCTTCAGCGCAAAGGTATCCGGCGACAGTATCGATCTGGCGAACAGCGATGATCCGATCCGCTCCAACATGAACCGAGTCGTGCTGCGGAAACGATCCAGTCAAACAGCTTCGACGTCGCCCGCGGCGCCGGCGACGACGGCAAAGCCGGCGAACGCCCCAAGCGCCGCGACGCCGCCGACCGTCGCGCGCGCCGCGTCGTTGTCGCAAGCCGCCAAACCGGTCACTTACACAATGCCGGAGGACTTTGGCATCCCGAAGGGTACCGCGAAAATCGCCGCCGCCTCGCCCAACATCGACGTGGTCGGCGTGCGGCTCGGGATGAACGTACAAAGTGCCGTTGGTGCACTCAAGTCATACCGCAGCGACTTCAAGGTGACGTCGTACTCGCTTGGCGAATACGAAGCCCTGCCCGGCGTGACGATGACTCCCGTCATCACTGCGTCGAATACGCCAGCTAAGCCCGGACAGCAACCGGAAACGATCAATCTGCTCGTCACCTACGCGCCGAACGACGCGTTCGTTTGGGGGATCATGCGCAATCTATCGTTCGGGCGCGAAGACCAGCGGCCGACCGTGGAAAACACGCTCGCCGGACTGCGCAAAAAATATGGCAGCGAGAGTTTCACCTACCTCCACAACAAGATCGTTTGGATATACGACTCCGAAGGCAAACAGGTCATGGGCAAACGCGCCAAGGAGATCTACGACCGGTGCACGAACGTGTGGATTGTCGGCAGCTACGGCAGCCTCCCGGGAGGAAACCAACCGACCACCAGCGGCCGCTACTCAAACTCCTATTTCGATCAGCAGCTAGTGAAGGGCTATTTCTACGGCGCCGGCGGGCGGGACAATTTCGGCGGCATGTGTCAGGCGCACTCCGTCATTGATGTGTACTACCTGCACGCGACTCCTTCGGGGTCGGCCGCCGATCTAGTCATGACCATGTCGATGCAAGCGACGAATCGCCAGCTTGAGGCGAGCAGCGTCTTGGCAGCGCACACATTACTCCTCAAGGAAGCGACGAAACTCGCGGAGCAGCGCAAACAGGAAGCTGCCAAGCGCGGCGGGCCGAAGTTCTGAGATCGCTCACCGTTGCGCTATCCGGTTTCGCGAAAACATGAACGGTCGCCGGATCGCGCGCTGGTTCGCTACGCTTTTCGTCGTCGCTCTCTTTACGGGTATCGCGGTTGCTCAAGACCGCGAACCCGCGGCACGCGCTTTACTTGCTAAGTATGCCGGCAGCTACGACACCGATGCATTTCTACGCGAGCCCGCGTTGCGCGCGGAACTCGAGAAACTGCTTGAGCCGGCGCTGGCACATCTCGAACGCAACTTGCGCGTGCGCGGTTCGGTCGACTTGAGCGGGTCGACGCTATCCGTCAGCGGTAACGCGCCACATCAAGGCACTGAAGAAGAAGCGATTGTGTGCTTCGTGCCAATCGACGGGCGAGTCGAATCCGCGATCTACTCGAGAGGCACCGTCACGGTTTATGCCCGTACGCCGGTTTACGAATACTTGACGCTTTGCATCAAAGATTGGATCACGCTCGTCAACTCGAATCACCTTGATCGCTTCAAGCAACCGCAAAACGTTCGACTGGCACAGCCGCGCTGAGCCGCCGCTATCCATAAAGAAAAGGAGCAAAACATCGTGACAATCCGAAAGACACAAACCGGGCCGTGGCTCCTGATTGCCGCTTTGGCCACTACATCGATCGCCGCCTGTCAGGGCGGCGCCAGCGAGGCAGAGTTCGTGACCGCGTGCCTGGAAGAAGGCAAGCGCGGCGTGAACAGTGTCGGCATGGATCGCGAGGCGTCATGCCGTTGCGCCGCCGCCGAGGCAAAATCGGCGCTATCCGGCAAAGGCTATCGCGCGATGATTCTCGAAATGCAGGGCAAGAAGCGCGAAGCCAAAGCGATCACGAGCGAAATGGACCAGTCTGAACAAGTAGCGCTGATCGGCGCGGCGCTCACCATTTTCGGTAAGTGCGCTAAAGAAAAATAGTCGTAACGGTTGCGCCGCTACGCTTCTCCCGCCGTCGGGCTTTGAATTTGCTCGGCGAATTCGAGCATGCGCTCGGTCGCACGCAGCGCTTGCTTTCGGATTTCTTCGTCGATATGCACTTCGTTCGCGCCGGTCTCGAGCACGTGCGCGACGTTTTGCAGATTGTCCATCGCCATCCACGGGCAGTGCGCGCACGATTTGCAGGTCGCGCCCTTGCCGAGCGTCGGCGCTTCCAGCAGTTCCTTGTCCGGCGCGGCTTGCTGCATCTTGTAGAAGATGCCGCTGTCGGTCGCGACGATGAATTTCTTGTGCGGCAGTTTCTTGACCGCCTGGACCAGTTGGCTCGTCGAACCCACCGCATCGGCGAGCGCGATCACCTCGGCCGGCGATTCCGGATGCACGATCACCGCCGCGTCCGGGTGTTCCCGCTTCATCTGCGCGAGCGCCTCCGCCTTGAACGCTTCGTGCACGACACAGGAGCCGGGCCAAAGCAGCATGTCGGCGCCGGTCACGGACTGGATGTACGAACCGAGATGCTTGTCCGGCGCCCACAGCACCTTTTTGCCTTGCTTGTGCAAATGCGCGACCAATTTAACCGCGATCGATGACGTCACCACGTAATCCGCGCGCGCTTTCACCGCCGCGCTGGTGTTGGAGTACACAACGACCACGCGATCGGGATTAGCGTCGCAGAACGCGATGAACTGAGCGGCCGGGCAGCCGAGATCGAGCGAGCACTCCGCTTCGAGCACCGGCATCAGCACGCGTTTTTCGGGATTGAGAATCTTCGCGGTCTCGCCCATAAAGCGCACGCCGGCGATCACCAGCGTCTTGGCCGGATGCGTATGTCCGAAACGCGCCATGTCGAGCGAATCCGATACATGCCCGCCGGTATCCTCGGCGATGCGCTGAATTTCTTCGTCGACGTAATAGTGCGCGATGAGCACCGCATCCCGTGCTTTGAGCAAGCGCCGAATGCGCGCGCGCAGCGCTTCGCGCTCGGGCGGCGACAGCACCGGTGTCACCGCAAGCACGTCGTCCGTCTTCGGGGCGATGACGTTCGGAATCGGTATATTTAACGGCGCCGTCATGTCGTCTCGGTGGCCTGCCAATGAAGTTAAGGAAGCTCTGATTTATATGATTGTTTGCCGCAAAGCCGCGAAGACGCAGAGACAAGCTCAAGTTGTTTCCGGGTAACGCTTTGCGCCTTTGCGTCTCTGCGGCAGGAATTCATATCAATCGATAAAATGGGATTGTATCGTTGAAGTTCAAGCCCGACATATCCGACATTTCCTACGTGTTTTTCACCGTGCGCGCCAAGCCGTCGGCGCTACTCACACAATCCGCAAGGGAAACGCCGCCGCGCCAGTTGCCGCGGAGGTGCAGTCCGGGGTGTTTGGTCAGCGCGTCGTCGATTCGATCTATCCGTGCGTCGTGACCGAGTTCGTACTGCGGAATGGCGTGCCGCCAACGGGTGACGTTTTGAAACATCGGTGCGCCGTCAATGGCCAACAGTTGACGCAGATCCGACAGCACGCGCTGCACCAATTCCGGCTCGTCAAGGTCGCCGGCCGATGGATTGCGCGACCCGCCGATGAAGGCGGTGAGCAAAACGCGGTCCGGCGGCGCGCGCCCGGCGAACAAGGTCGATGCGAAAATCACGCCGAGCGTCTCGCGTTGCAGGCGACGCGGCAGCAACGCGCCGAAGCCGTCGAGCGTATGACCGATTTGTTTGCGGGCAAACCCCAACGCGATCGACGCCACCGGCGGATAGGCGATCGCGCTCAACTCTCGTGCCACGGCCGCGTCGATCGGCGCCAGCAGTTCGGCGGCACGATGCGCCGGCACGGCGAGTATCAGATTCGCCGCGCGATACTCGGCGTGCGGCGCGCGCGCGATCCACTGCGCACCGCTGCGGGCGATCGCGCCGACGGTCGTATTCAAACGTAGCGACGGACCTAATGCGCGCGCAATCGCATTCGGCAACGTTTGCATACCGCGTCGAAAGGAGATGAGCCGCCCGCGCGGCTGCGCGCCGCCGGATTCGCCGCGAAACAATCCCGCCAACGCGCCGACGAACAGCGATCCATATCGCGCTTCGAGCGCGTATAACCGCGGCACCGCCGCGCGCACCGACAGCCGCTCGGGGTCGCCGGCATAAACGCCGGACACGAACGGATCGACCGCCCAGTCGAGAAACTGCGGACCGATGCGCCGGCGCGTGAACTGCGCGATCGATTCTTCCTCGCGAGCACGGCGCCGGAACGGCTCCGCCAGGAGTCGCAGCTTCGCGCGAGTGGTGAACAGAGGTGTGCTGAGAAAATCGGACAAAGTTGCCGGCAGCGGAATCAACCGATCGCCCTTGACGATATAGCGCGGCGCTCGTCGGTCGGCTTCAACCACGTCGTCGCGCAATTCGACGCCGGCAATCAATTCCTCCAGCGCACCGCCGCGCGAAAGCGTCGACGTCGGGCCGGTATCGACGGTGAATCCGGCACGTATCGCGGTGCGAACCGTGCCACCCGGCTCGCCGCTCCCTTCAAGCACCGTCGCCGCGATGCCGCGCCGCCGCAGAAACCACGCGGTTGCCAAACCCGTGATACCGCCGCCGACGATCAGCGTGTCCGTCATCGCGGCGAAAGATTACCTATCGATCGCACCGACATCGTTTCCGATCCGCTACGTCGCTACGCCTTCGGCGCCGGATGAATGTTATCGACCCAGTGCACGTCTTCCGGCTTTTCGACGACGGGAATATCGAGATTGACCACCACCGGCTCCTGACCGCTGCGCACTAATACGCACGAAAGCGGCTCGTCGTCGTTGGCGTTAATTTCCTGGTGCGGAACGTACGGCGGCACGTAGATGAAATCGCCGGGCCCGGCTTCCGCCGTGAATTCGAGTTTCTCGCCCCAACGCATGCGCGCGCGGCCGCTGACGACATAGATCACGCTCTCGACCGGACCGTGGTGGTGAGCGCCGGTCTTTGCTTTTGGATGGATCACCACGGTACCGGCCCAAAGCTTTTCCGCGCCGGCACGGGCGTTGGTAATCGCCGCCGCGCGGTTCATACCGGGCGTTTGCGGCGTGTTGATATCGAGTTCATTGCCGCGCACGACGCGCACGCCGTGGTAGCGCCACTTCGATTCGCCGGGTTTATGCATCGTTCGCCGTCAGTTCGTCTTTGAGCAGCCTTCGCGGTCCCTTGCCGGCGCCCGTGGCCGGCAAGGATTCGCGCAATTCGATACTACGCGGAACCCGATAATAAGACACGTTCTCGCGGCACCACGCGATGACGTCCTCACCGGTAACGTTATCGCGCACCTGGGGTTTCAATACCAGGATGCCTGAACGACTTCCAGCGTGCCGATATAAATTCGCGCCCGCCACCGACGACACGCGCAAGCGCTACGGAATACTCTGACGACGTGCGGCATTAAACGCGCCGGGAAACGACCGACACCTGGATATCGGCACGGTTCTGTGGAGAGGAAGCCGTTCGAACCCCGCGACCGCCAAATGCGGTCGCGGGTTACGGCTGAGACTAACAGCGGCGCCGCACTGGGCGCGCGCGTCAGGGTAACTTAGTCGCCTGGATGTCAGCCTTAACGCCAAAGCCGAGCGTACGGACATACGATACGAAATGTCCGCGCGTGGTGATGTTGTCGTCGTGCACCGCGAAGCCGACGCTGTAAACGCCGCCGGCCTTTAGCGCCTTGTCGTCGTTGTTCGTCAGGCCGAGCGGACGGATTATCACGACGGTCCATACGCCGTTCTTCCAGTTGCCGCTGGCCTTGTTGTCGCCCGCGGAGCCGCTGACCTCGCTGGTCGTGACGTAGCGCGGCACCATATCGCCTGCTTTCCACCCGGCCTTCGGGTCGAAGGGAACGGCGTTGACGCCCTTGGTCAGGAAGTGGTTCTTCTTGCCGACCTGATCCGCGGTCACGGCCTTGGCGCCGAACTTCTTGGCGTCGAACATGAACTTGGGCTGCTTGGTTTCCTTGTCCAGATTGGAGTCGAACATCTTCTTGCCCGAATCGAAGTTGCGCCACTCAAGAACGTAGCCGTCGTCGGCCATGCCCACCGGATTGCTGCGGTGGGCGCGCCACTGGATCAGGTCGACGAAGCCGCCGCCGGCCTTGATCTTGGCGATCTCCTCGACTGACTTGCCGGTCTTCCAGTCCGAGGGATTGGTGCGCGAATCCGGCAGATACTTGCGCACGTCTGTCTTTTTGTACGCCTTCATCGCCGCGTTGGCCGCCACCTCCTCTTTCGAGGCGGGTTTTATATCGCGCTCGCCGTCGTGGCAGGTCAGCCAGCAACCTTGTTGCGCGAAGCCCGGCACCTTGCCGTCATCCAGCATCATGGACAGGCGATCCTCGTAGATGGGCGGCTGCTTGCCTTCCCGGACCGCCTTGTCGAGACGCGGTCCGCCGTAGACCTTCCACTCCTTGCCGTCGAAGCGATAATAGGGATACTCGATGCCGGCTTTGCCGTGGGTCTTCCACTGGTAACGGAAGTAGGCATTTTTGGCGTCGTAGGCCACCTGGACCTTGAGATCGACCGAGCCGTTCTTGCCCTTGACCGGCGTCGGTTCGAGCGGACCGCCCTTCACGATCTTGTCGCCCAATTTGCGCACGTCGTCGTCATCGTCGTGGCAGTCGATGCAGGCGCCGTCCTTGTTGACGACCTTCGCGCCCTTGTGGGCGCTGCCGCGCACCCATTCATACGAGGACTGTCCGGGGTAAAACAGCGGTACGGTCGTGGTCGGGACCTTAGACCAATCGATGCTGGCCGGATCGGCCGCGACCGCGGTCCCGGCGACCAAGACCGCCGACAACGCCATGCATTTCCATTTCATTGGTTAGCCCTCCTGATTCATAGCTTCGATGTTCCGTTGCCGGTCCACGTGAGGATCCGGTTACTGCACCAAAATCCAATCGACCAAATTCTTTAACGCCTTCGCGTCCTTCGACTTGATGATCGCGTGTTCTTCCACGCTGCCGTCGCTGAGCTTCATCTTTGGGCCGGTGGTGATAAATTCGATCAGCGTCCGCTCGCCGTCGGCTTTGCCCTTATACTTGGCCGCCACCTTCTGATACGAGGGCCCGGTCTTGGTTTTGTTGACCGAATGACACGCCAGGCAGCCGCTCTTCTTTGCCAGCGCCTGCGCGGCTTGGGCATCGACGTCGGCGGCAAGCGTCGGGAGCGAAACAAGCAGCAAAGCGGCGAACGCGGATACACAACCAGAGACAACGCGCGGGTTCATAGTGTTCTCCAATTGGTGCCGAACCGGTAGACTTCAGGGCCGTTTTATAGCAGCCGGTCGGGGGCCGCTTATTGATCTGGATCAAGCTTGACGATAGGTGTCGCGTGCTTTCATACGCATCCCGAGGGATACGTGAAACCTTCCCCTTGGTGCCCGCGACCGGAAGGGCCGAACCGAGAGCAGAATACGATACTTGCGCCCGACCAAAGGAACCAATAACGCCGGTCGGCACATCGATTGGAGAGTGACTGCATGCGCGTGACAGCACCGATGGCGTGGTTCGTGGCTTTGGTACTTGGTTTTGCCGTGACAACCCTGCGGCCGGTGGATGCCAGGTCGGCCATACCTTCCGAGAAATCAAAGAACGTCGCCTGTCTCGGCTGTCACGGCGATAGCGATGCGCAGCTCGAAACCCAGGATGCCAGCGGCAAGACGCGTGTGTTGCCGGTCATCGATCCGGACCGACTCGCGCACAGCGTACACGGCGATCTCGCCTGTACCACGTGCCACACGAACATCTTGAGCAAGTTCGGGCCGCACAAGAAAAGCGGCGATCCGAAGCCAAACTGCGAAACCTGTCACCTAAAGCAATGGGAGAAGGCCCAAGAGGAAAATCTCACGAAAGAAAAAGCGCGGCTCGGCATCGTCGCGCAGAACGTCGAAGCTTACCGCAATTCGTTTCATGCGCGCCCGAACGCCGATGATCCCAGCCGCCCGAATGCGACGTGCAACGACTGCCACGCGGCGCACTATTTCAACGTACCGCCGGAAGGCACCTCCAAACGCACGCAATGGCATCTGACCATACCGAAGGTCTGCGGCAACTGCCACGAAGAGCAGCTGGCCGCCTACGCCACCTCGGTGCACGGAAAGGAGGTGTTGGAGAAGAACAACGTTAAGGCCGCGACCTGCACCGACTGCCATACCTCGCACAACATCGCGAGCCCCATGCAGACTTCGACCAAACTCGCCCTGATCGAGAATTGCGGCTACTGCCACCAGGACAACCTAACGACTTATGGCGACACGTATCACGGCCAAGTCACCAAACTCGGCTACGCGTATACGGCCAAGTGCTTCGACTGCCACGGCAGCCACGAGATCGCGCGGGTCGATGATTCAGCGTCGAAGGTCCACCCGAGCAACCGTTTGGAAACGTGCCGGCAGTGTCACAACGGTGAGAAACTGCCGCTAGCCACCGCCGGTTTCATTACGTTCGGCGCGCATGCAAACACGCACGATTTCGCGCGCTATCCACAAATGTGGATCGCTTCGAAATTCATGTATGGCCTTCTGATTTTTGTGTTCGCTTATTTCTGGACGCATTCGGTGCTCTGGGCCTATCGCGAATACAAGGATCGCAAGGCCCGCAAAGGCCGGCCGCACGTGCGAACGAGCGACCTCAAGCTGGCACCGGGCAAACAGGTCCGGCGATTCCGCCTGATCTGGCGCATCGGCCACTTGCTGTTCGCCCTTAGCATCATGGTGCTGATCTTGACCGGCATGGCGGTGTTCTACTCGCAAACCGCGTGGGCGCCGGTCGTTATGAGAGCGCTCGGCGGACCGCAGGTCGTGGGGATCATTCACCGTGTCAGCGCGACCGTCATGCTCAGTATTTTCTTCCTGCACTTGATACTGGTCGTCATCAACATCTGGCGCAAACGCAAGACGTTCCAATGGTTCGGCCCCGACTCGCTCATACCGAACTGGAAGGACTTCGTCGACGCCTGGGGAATGTTCAAGTGGTTCGTCGGCAGGGGCGAGCGGCCGCAGTTCGATCGCTGGACCTACTGGATGAAATTCGACTACTGGGCGGTGTTCTGGGGCATGGCCATCATCGGCTTGAGCGGCTTGCTCCTGGCGTTCCCGCATATCTCGGCGTCGATGTTCCCGGGGTGGGCGTTCAACGTCGCGAAGATAATCCACGGCGAGGAGGCGTTTCTGGCGACGGTGTTTCTATTCACCGTCCACTTCTTCAACAACCAGTTCCGCCCGGACAAACTGCCGCCGCCGGATATCGTGATATTCACCGGCTCGATGCCGCTGGAATTGTTCAAGCGCGACCATCCGGCGCAGTACCAGCGCTTGGTCGAGACGGGTCAGCTGGAGAAATACTTGGTGGATGCGCCGTCGCGACAGTTCACGCTCGGTTCGAAGATCCTGGGGCTGACGCTGATCGGAATCGGCCTGATACTTCTGATCTTGGTGATCATCGGGTTTACCGCATAAGCGCGTTGCGAGCGCAGCGGTGGATTACCGGAAGGAATCGCAGCGGAGTAACATATTCGGTATCGACAAGGCAGTCGGAGTAGCGTGCGGGGAATTGATTGCCGCAACGGCAACGGCCGATGCGGCCTGTCACGCGGGAGTGCCCGGCGACGGGCTTCCCACTGATTAGCGAGGGCGCACATGAAGAAGATCTTATTCGGCTTGGTTCTGTCGGCGGCGCTGGCCGGCTGCTCGCAAAAACCGGAGACGCCGCCGGCACCGGCTGCGGGCGATGTCGCCGCGGGGAGATCCGTCGCCGAGAAGAATTGCAGAGCTTGCCACGGGCTGGACGGCAAGGGCATCGCGCCGGGGATTCCAAACCTCGCGGCGCAACGCCAACGTTACCTGCTGGCATCGCTGAAGGAGTACAAGGACGGTACCCGTAGCCACGCCGCGCTCGAAGAACTGATTCGAACCATGAGCGAGGCGGACGCGCGCAACGTGGTCGCCTACTACGCCGCCCAACCGCCGATCGAAAATCGCGCCGCCGCGGAGCCGCAGCAGACTTCTCCGCTCGAAGAAGGTAAGAAACTGGCGCAAGCGTGCGCCCAATGCCACGGCGACGACGGCAACAGCAAGACGCCCGGCACGCCCAGTCTCGCCGGCCAACAACCTCACTACCTCGTCGTGGCGATCCAGGAATACCATCGGGGCGAACGCGAGACCGCATCGATGGTATCGATGTTGCGAAGCGCCAGTAAATCAGACCTCGAAAAGTTGGCGCTCTACTTCGCGTCGCAGACACCCGCGGAGCGCCCCGCGCCCGCGTTCGGCGATGCGGCGGCGGGCGAACCGCTGAGCGCCGTGTGCGGCGGTTGCCACGGGGCTCACGGCGTGAGCACCGACGTCTCGACGCCCAGCCTCGCCGGACAGGATCCGCGGTATCTAATGAAGGCGATCCGCTCCTACCGGACCACGCGTCACCACTGGGGCATGCAACGTTTCGTCGCCGGACTGAGCGACAAGGATATGGAGAACATCGCGGCTTTCTATACGGTGCAGAAGCCCCGGGCCGCCGGCACCATACCGGCCGCAACCAAAGATCTGGCCGAAAAATGCAACCGTTGCCACGACGTCGACGACGGACCGGCCCTGACGGCACCGAAACTGCGTGGGCAGGATCGGGAGTATCTCGTTAGAGCAATGCGCGCGTATCGCGACGGCCGGCGCGGGAGTTCGACAATGCACAGCATGAGCTACGTTTACAGCAACGCCATCATCGACAGCCTATCGTCGTACTATGCAGGTCAACCGACCAAATAGGCGCGCGATCGGAGACCTTCGTTAACGCTCGCGAAAGAGGCGCACTCGCATTCGATCACCCTGTTCAACCTGAAAGGAACCGACATCATGAAACACCCACTCATCATCGCGGCGGCGGCGGGCGTTGCCGTCGCCTTCTACCAAACCGTCGCATCGGCGGCTGTCGACGAGGCATGGGCAAAAAAGGAATTGAAGGGGCACGGCTGCCTCACCTGCCACGCAGTCGACAAAAAGAAAGTCGGTCCGGCGTATAAAGACATCGCCGTTACGTTCAAAGGCAAGACACCGGCGCAAGTGGCCGCGACGATGAAGACCAAGAAGGAACACGCCGGCGTTCTCAAAAAGACCGCCGACGGCGAATTGGAAATGATGATCGAGTGGATTCTGTCGCTGGCGAAATAGAGCAGTCGAGGAGACCGCGCGCCAGGCCCGGACGGTTTGGTCCGTTGACGCAGACACGGCTCCGTTTTCGCGGTTCGTTGGAAAGACGATGAGACACGACAAGCTGAAGTTTCTCCGACTACTCGTGCTGGGCGCCGCGGTCTGCGGCGGCGTGACGGCAATGGTCGTCCCATCCGACAACGCCGGATCGGCAACGACGGATGACGACTTGCGACCCGCGTATGCTCTTCCCCCGGACATCGGCGAAGGCAAGCGCGTCGCGGAAAAATCGTGTTCGTCCTGCCACGGCATCAACGGCATCGCGACGAAGAAAGGTGTGCCGCATCTTGCCGGACAGCGCGCGCCGTACCTTTATATCGAACTGAAAGCCTACCAGGCAGGGGCGCGCAGCGATGCCGCCATGACCTCCGCGGTAAAATTCATGAGCGACGATGCGCTGGTCAAAGCGGCCGCCTATTACGCGAATCTCGACCCGCCGCCGCCAAGCGCTTCGCGCGCACGCAAACCGGCGGCCGCCAAAACCGATCCGCTCAGCGCCGGCAAAGCCGCCGCGGCCGGTTGCGCCGGCTGTCACGGCGATACCGGCGTTACCGAAACCGCCGGGATGCCGAATCTCGTTGGGCTGGACCCGAAATATTTTCTAGCGGCAATGAACAGCTACAAGTTGGGTCAGCGCAAGAGCGAAGTCATGGCGGCGCTCGTCTCCGGCCTGAGCGAGTCCGAAATGAAGAACCTGGCGCTCTTTTACGCGCTGCAGAAACCGTTGCGCGCGAAAACGCCCGCGCCGGGCGACCGAGCGGCGGGGAAAGCGGAGGCGGCAACGTCCTGCGCGGGATGTCACGGCGAGAACGGCGTCAGTGCCGATCCGGCCACGCCGAGCCTTGCGGGTCAGGACGCGCAGTACTTTGTCGCCACGCTGCAAGGCTACAAGGAGGGATCGCGCACGGATTCGAGCATGAAAGCCCTGGTGGCTGGGCTCGACGACAAAACGATCAAGAACATGTCTGCATACTACGCAAATCTCCCGCCGCAAGCGCCGAAGGTGACGAAGCCGCTGACCACAGTGGAACTGGCCCAACGATGTGACCGCTGCCATGGCCTCAACGGCAACAGTACGGACGTGCGCATCCCGGCGCTGGCGGCGCAGCGTGTCGACTATCTGGAACGCGTGCTGCTCGCGTACAAGAACGGCGAGCGCAAAAGCCCGCAGATGGCCGCGATGTCCGCCGTGCTAAGCGAAGAAGACATCACCGGACTCGCGGCGCACTACGCGCGGCAAAGAGCGCGTGCGGTTCTGTACGTGCCGCTGCCTTCGAAGTGAGAAGAAACAAAACTCCAAGGCGCACGCCAAGAATTACTGAGCCGCACTTACAACGGAAGCCAACATGAGCGACGTTAGACTGCACCGGCATTATCTCCACTATTCGGAACTTCCCTACAGTCTGCGCGTGCTGTACACGTCGGCATTGCTGGTGCTCGGCCTCGCCTATCTGTTCGCGCTCATCTATCTGTTCCACACCTACGCGGGTCGGGACGGGAACGCGATGAATTTGACTTACAACGATCTCATCATCGCTTATACCGGCAGCGGCAAGGGCTCGCGCCTGGAATCGGCGCTGCGCGGACCGATGTCCACCATGCTGCCGGCGGATGAAACCAGCGCCGTCATCACCTGGGTCCAGGGCGGCGCCAACCGCGCGAGTTACGATGCACAGATCAAACCGGTCGTCGACAAGCGCTGCCTCAGTTGTCACGACGGTAGCAATCCGCATCTGGTCAATCTCGGCGAGTGGGACAACGTGAAGAAGACGGCGGAGCAGGACACGGGTACCGACATCTTTACGCTCGTGCGTGTTTCCCACATCCACCTGTTCGGCATCACGTTCATCTTCTTCGTGGTGGGCATGGTCTTCAGCCACGCCTACTTCCGGCCGGTGTGGCTCAAGTGCACGCTTGTTGCCGCGCCGTATCTATTCCTGGCGACGGACGTAAGTTCTTGGTACATCGTCAAGGTGTTTCATCCCTTCGCTTACGTCACCATGACGGCGGGCGCGCTGATGGCCCTGTGCTTCGCCGTCATGTGGGTCGTGTCGATGTACCAGATGTGGTTTGCCAAGACGCCCCACCCCGTCGCCGAGCGCGGGGAGCACGATGCGACGATCGTCGGCTGAGGCGCGCGATATTCCAGATCGGGGAAATGCTTTCGCTGTTCGATACACAGCGCCGCGCTGAGTCGCGCAGCGTTGAGCGCTGCCTACTTCGGAAACTTGCGAAACGGCGCGGTATCGTCAGCGTAGCCGGTAGTCGAATCTTGCTTTCGTTGCTCCGAGCGCGTCCGCGGTTCGCACCTGCACGGTGATAACATAGGCCGCGTTCTTCTTCACACGCACGTAGTTCCCATAGCTGCCCGGCCCCGCCGGCAGCGGTTCGAGATTCTTCGATTGACTGGAGAGTCCGACTTCCTGGACGTCGACCGAAACGCGTGCGTTGGCGATCGGCGTCCGCGATTTACTGTCGGCCAGCGAAACATTCACATAGTAGTAATCCGCGCCGCTCGGAACGCCGCCGCCGATGGAACGCTCGGGCGATTCCTTCGGGT
>DASWLD010000072.1:0-36230 GCA_036396275.1 Burkholderiales bacterium | reverse complement strand
GTTCATCTGCGGATTTCTGATATCAGTCGGGGAAGACCCCGGTCGATAGGTAGCGGTCGCCGCGGTCGGGAATAATCACGACGATGACGGCGTTTTCGACCTCGCCCGAGAGCCGCAGCGCGGCGCTGGTGGCGCCGCCGGCGGAGACGCCGCTAAAGATCCCCTCCTCGCGTGCCAACCGGCGCATCGTGTCTTCGGACTCTTCTTGGGTCACTTCGATAACGCGGTCGACGCGCGAGGCGTCGAAGATCCTCGGCAGGTACTCCGTCGGCCACGCGCGGATACCCGGGATCGACACCCCGGGAGCCGGTTGCACGCCGACGATCTGTATCTCGCGCCGCTTCTCCTTGAGGAAGCGCGACACACCCATGATCGTCCCGGTCGTGCCCATGGAACTCACGAAGTGGGTCACGCGGCCCTGCGTGTCGCGCCAGATCTCGGGACCCGTGCCTTCGTAGTGCGATAGCGGATTGTCCGGATTGGCGAACTGGTCGAGCACAATCCCTTTCTTATCGGACTGCATCTGCAGCGCCAGGTCGCGTGCGCCTTCCATGCCCGACGCCTTCGAGACGAGCACGACCTCGGCGCCGAATGCTTTCATCGTCGCCCGACGCTCGGCGCTCGCGTTCTCGGGCATGATGAGGATCATGCGATAGCCCTTCGTCGCCGCCGCCATCGCGAGCGCGATCCCGGTATTGCCGCTGGTCGCCTCGATCAGGGTGTCACCCGGCTTGATCGTCCCGCGCTTCTCGGCGCCCTGGATCATCGACAATGCCGGGCGATCCTTGACCGAACCGGCCGGGTTGTTGCCTTCGAGCTTGGCCAACACGACATTCGACGTACGCCCCGGCAACCGCTGCAACTGAACCAGCGGCGTATTACCTACAAAAGATTCGAGTGTCTGCATAACGTCCGTAATGCGCATGGCGCGTTACTGTACACGTTTCGGTAACCGGATTTAACCGGTCGAGACGCGGCGACGCCTTCACCAACAACGGCGAGCAGTTGATCAGAGAGTCGCGTAGCGGGCAGCGGCGCATTCTTAGTCCCTGCGATTGTGCGCACGGGCCGTTACGGCGACGACGGTCGGGCCGAACGGCTTGCGTCCTCCACCGATTCTCACTAACTTGTGCGCACCGCACGCGCCGACCCGGAACCGACCGTGGATTTCACGTTAAGCGACGAGCAAACCGCCTTTCAGAACAGCGCGCGCGCGTTCGCTCGTAACGAGCTGGCGCCGCATGCCGCGCGTTGGGATGCGGAGGCGATTTTCCCGAAAGACGTCATCGCCGCCGCCGGTAAGCTCGGGTTTTGTGCGTTGTACGTTCCCGAATCTGCCGGCGGACTCGGGCTGTCGCGCCTCGACGCCGCCATCGTGTTCGAGGAGCTGGCTGCCGGCTGCACGTCCACGGCGGCGTTTCTTTCCATCCATAATATGGCGACGTGGATGATCGCGAGCTGGGGTACGCGCGCGGCGATCGCGAAGTGGTGTCCGGCGCTGGCGCAAGGCGCCACGCTCGCCTCCTACTGCCTCACCGAGCCGGGCGCGGGATCGGATGCCGCCAATCTCGCGACAACCGCGCGACGCGTCGGAAACGACTACCTTGTCAACGGCGCCAAGGCTTTTATCTCCGGAGCCGGCGCGACGGATGCGCTGGTCGTTATGGCGCGCACCGGCGCGAGCGGCGCCGGAGGTATTTCCGCCTTCGTCATACCCGCCGACGCCGCCGGTATCAGTTACGGCAAGATCGAACGCAAGATGGGATGGAACAGCCAGCCGACGCGCGTCGTCAATTTCGACGATGTGCGCATCCCGGCCGAGAATCGCCTGGGCGCCGAAGGCGAAGGCTTCAAGATCGCGATGCAAGGATTGGACGGCGGCCGCATCAACATCGGCGCCTGCTCCATCGGTACCGCGCAGGCGGCGCTCGATGCGGCGCGGGCGTACCTGCACGAGCGGCATCAGTTCGGCAAAGCGCTCGCCGAGTTTCAGGCGCTTCAGTTCAAATTCGCCGACATGCTAACCGAGCTCGTCGCCGCGCGCCTGATGATTCGCCTCGCCGCCGCGAAACTCGATACGAACGCGCACACCGCAACCGCGTACTGTGCCATGGCCAAACGCTTCGCCACCGATGTCGGATTTCGCGCGTGCCTCGAAGCGCAGCAGATATTCGGGGGCTACGGCTATCTCAAGGACCATCCGCTCGAACGCTTCGTGCGCGATTCGCGTGTGCATCAAATTCTCGAAGGCACGAACGAAATCATGCGGATCATCATTGCCCGCGCGGCGCTCAAAGACGGCGCGCTCGACGATCTGCGCTGAAAAGGATTTCGGCGAATGAGTTCTTGTCGCAAAGTCGCGGAGACGCGAAGCAAGATCGATTTCTCGGGAAAATCTTCGCGCCTTAGCGTCTTTGCGACAAACGATCATAATAAACAAATGCGCCTAATCGGTACGTAGCCATGACCGACTTACTTAAGCTCGAGCGCCTCGACCACACGGCGCTGCTGACGCTCAACAATCCGCCGGCCAACACCTGGAACCGGGAAAACTTGACGGGGCTGAAGACGCTGGTCGAGGCATTGAACGCCGATCGTAACGTTTACGCGCTGGTGATCACCGGACAAGGCGAAAAATTCTTTTGCGCCGGCGCTGACGTGAATCTCTTCGCCGACGGCGACGCCGAAGTCGCGCGGCAGATGGCCGAGCTTTTCGGGCAAGCGTTCGAAACCTTGGCGCGGTTTCGCGGTATCTCAATCGCGGCAATTAACGGTTACGCCATGGGCGGCGGGCTCGAATGCGCCCTTGCCTGCGATCTGCGCATCGCCGAGGAACAGGCGGTGATGGCGCTGCCGGAAGCCGGCATCGGCCTCCTCCCCTGCGGCGGCGGCACCCAAAATTTGCCGTGGCTCGTCGGCGAAGCCTGGGCCAAGCGCATCATCTGCTGCGGCGAACGCGTGAGCGCGGAACAAGCATTCAAGATCGGCTTGGCGGAAGAAGTCGTACCGAAAGGCGGTGCCAAGAACGCCGCGCTCGCCTTGGCCGCCAAAGTCGCGGCGCAAAGCCCGGTGGCCGTGACGAAATGCAAGCAACTCATCCAACGCGCGCGGGCGCAACCGCAAACCACCGCGCTGCCGCTCGAGCGCGACGCCTTCGTCGAGCTGTTCGCGACCGAGGATCAGCGCGAAGGCGTGAATGCCTTCCTGCAAAAACGCAAACCGAAATGGCGGAACCGCTAGTTCTGTTCGAAACGCGGCGCTCGGACGGCGGCCATGGCGTCGCCTTCGCGACGCTGAATGCGGCACCGTCGCTCAACGCCTTGTCTCTGGAGATGGCGGATTCGCTGCTCGCGCGACTGCGCGCATGGCGCGACGATCCCTCGATCGTTTGCGTCGTGTTGCAAGGTGCCGGCGAAAGAGCCTTTTGCGCCGGCGGCGATATCGTCGCGCTCTACGAGTGGTTGACGGCGGTCGACTTCGCCGCGGTCGAGCGTTATTTCATTCAGGAATACACGCTCGATTACTACCTGCACTGCTTTCCGAAGCCGGTGTTGTGCTGGGGCCACGGCATCGTCATGGGTGGAGGGCTTGGACTGCTGGTCGCCTCGTCGCACCGGATCGTCACCGAATCTTCCCGACTCGCGACACCGGAAGTGTCGATCGGACTTTACCCCGATGTCGGTGCGTCCTGGTTTCTCCCGCGTATGCCGCGACGCACCGGCCTGTTCGTCGGCCTGACCGGGATACCCATGAACGCGGGCGACGCGATATTTGCGTCGCTTGCCGATTTCTTCTTGCCGAACGCCGAGCGGGAAGACACATACGATCGGCTGCTTTCGCTCGCCTGGAGCGACTTACCGCGGGCGAATCACCGCGCGCTATCGAGGCTGCTGCGCACGTCGCGCGACCAACATGCCGCCCCCGAATCGAATCTGCGTACGCATTTCGATCTGGTAAACGACATCACCGATTGCGACAGCGTCGAGGAAATACGTGTGGCACTCCAATCGCGCGGCGAACGGGAGCCGTGGTTGCAGCGCCCCGCGCAAACGCTCGCCGCGGGCTCGCCCACGTCGACAAGGGTACTATTTGAAATTTACCGCCGCGCGTCGCGGCTTTCGCTCAAGGAAGCGTTCGCGCTGGAACTCGGCTTGACGATGCAGTTCGCCCAACACCCCGACTTCCGCGAAGGCATCCGCGCGCGCTTGATCGACAAAGACAACCGGCCGCGCTGGTCACCGGCGACCTTGGCGGACGTCACCGACGGTTACGTCGAGGAGCACTTTGCGTCGCCTTGGCCGGCGAGCCAACACCCTTTTAAGGGCTGGTAACGTGCGCCGCGACAAACGGCGCGACCGTTTCGAACCGGTTTTGATTGTCACTTCGGCGAAAAACGCGGTCCGCCGAAAGACCTGAATCGCGCAGCCGCTTGAATTCCGCCCGGGACTTCCCCTTGGCGCCGACTCGCCGCATATTACGACCCACGAGACCTAAGGAGTACCTCCTATGAATCGTGCCGTATCGAACAAATCCGCTTCCGTGCCGGCGGTGCCGCTTTACATCGGCGGGCAGAAGGTTTCATCGAATACCGATAAATGGCGCGACGTGATCAATCCGGCGACGCAGGAAATTGTCGCGCGCGTGCCGTTTGCGACGATGAAAGAGGTCAACCACGCGGTGGCGACGGCGAAAGAAGCGTATCGCACGTGGCGCACTACGTCGTTGACGCAGCGTCTGCGCGTTCTGCTTAGGTTCCAGCAGCTGCTGCGCGATAACGTCACAAGACTCGCCGAAGTCGTCACGCGCGAGCACGGCAAAACGCTGCCGGATGCCGAGGGCGAAGTGCAGCGCGGTCTTGAAGCGGTCGAGCACTTCTGCTCGATCGCGACGCTGCAACTCGGCGAGCTGGCGGAAAACGCCGCGACCGGGATCGACGTGTATACGCTGAAGCAGCCGCTCGGCGTCGGCGCCGGCATCACCGCGTTTAACTTTCCCGTGATGCTCCCGTGCTGGATGTTTCCGGCCGCGGTCGCTTGCGGCAACACGTTCGTGCTCAAGCCGTCGGAACAAGACCCTTCGCCATCCATTCTTCTAGTCGAGTTGGCGCACGAAGCGGGTTTGCCGCCCGGCGTACTCAACGTTGTGCACGGCGGACCGGACGTCGCGCAGCAGTTGTGCGAGCATCCCGATATAAAGGCTGTCTCCTTTATCGGCTCCACGCGCGTCGGCACGCAGATCTATCGATGGGCAACCGAATCGGGCAAGCGCGCGCAGGCAATGATGGGCGCGAAGAATCACTGCGTCATTCTCCCGGACGCGAACAAGAACCAGGCGATCGACAACGTCATCGGTTCGGCGTTCGGCGCCGCCGGCCAGCGCTGCATGGCGAATTCGGTGTTGGTGCTGGTCGGTAAAGCACGTGAGTGGTTGCCGGACATCGCGGAGCGATCGCGAAAGCTTAAACTCGGCCCCGGCAGCGATCGCGGCGCGGACTTGGGTCCGCTCGTGTCGCCGGCCGCGAAAGCACGGGTTGAAAGTCTGATCGCGACCGGCGCCAGGGAAGGCGCCGAGCTTGTGCTCGACGGGCGCAATTGCGCGGTCGAGAACTATCCGAACGGCAACTTCGTCGGCCCGACGATTTTCTCCGGCGTGAAAGCGACTATGGAAATTTATACGCAGGAGATTTTCGGGCCGGTCCTGTGCGTCGTCGGCGCAGAGACGCTCGAAGACGCGATCGCCTTCGTCAATGCCAATCCGAACGGCAACGGCACGGCGATCTTCACGTCCTCGGGGTGGGCCGCGCGCAAGTTTCAAAACGAGATCGACGTCGGTCAGGTCGGCATCAACGTGCCGATTCCGGTGCCGGCCGCGTACTTCAGCTTCACCGGATCGCGCGGCTCCAAGCTCGGCGATCTCGGGCCAAACGGCAAGCAAGCGGTCGACTTCTGGACGCAGACGAAGACCGTCACCGCGCGCTGGTTCGCGCCGGATGCGCAGCAGAGCCAGGTGAATACGACGATCTCGTTGAAATAGCGGATCGTGGCATTTGGGGTTTGTTGAAAAACAAACCCCGTGCGCCACAAGGATGTGGCGCGCCGGAATTTCAAACACGCCAGTGGTTGAAATTTCGGGAGGGAGCGCGGACATGCGCCGCGCGAACGAGTTGAAAAAGTCCCTGGACGGGACTTTTTCAACAGACTCTTAGGAGCGCAACAATGAGCACTGACGTCGCCTTTCTCGGTCTCGGCAACATGGGGTTGCCGATGGCGCTCAACCTCGTGCGCGCCGGCATTAGCGTCAGCGGTCACGATTTAGTTGCCGGTAACATCGAAAAGTTCGTCGCGGGCGGCGGCGCAACCGACAAGGACAGCATGGCCGCCGTGGCAAGCGCCAAGACTGTTATCACAATGCTGCCCGCGAGCCGGCACGTCGAGTCCGCCTATCTTGGCGATCACGGAATACTGGCGCACACAAGACCAGGCACGCTACTTATCGACTGCTCCACTATCGCTCCGCAAACCGCACGCAACGTGGCAGCGGCCGCGGCCGAACGCCAGCTGACGCTGCTCGACGCGCCGGTGTCCGGCGGTACGGCGGGCGCCGCTGCGGCGACGCTTACCTTCATGGTCGGCGGACCGGCCGACGGGCTCGCGCACGCGCGGCGCTATCTCGAAAAGATGGGCAAGGCCATTTTTCACGCCGGTACCTGCGGCGCCGGCCAGACCGTGAAGATGTGCAACAACATGATGCTCGGCATTCAAATGATCGGCACCTGCGAAGCGATTCGGCTCGGCATGGCGAACGGAATCGAGCCGAAGCTGTTATCTGAAATCATGAGCAAGAGTTCCGGACGAAATTGGGCGCTCGAGGCGTACAACCCCTGTCCCGGCGTCATGGATAACGTGCCGGCCGCGCGCGGCTACCGCGGCGGATTTGGTGTCGACTTAATGCTGAAGGATTTGGGGCTCGCGGTCGAGAATGCGCTCGCCACCGGATCGAGCACGCCGATGGGCGCGCTCGCGCGCAATCTATACAGTCTGCACAGCCAGTCCGGCGCCGGCGGCTTGGACTTTTCCAGCATCTTTTCGATGTTCGCCCGCGCGACGTGAACCGGCCTAACCAAGCGGTTCGACGTGCTCGAGCACGAGCTGCAGCGAGCGCGTTCCGCGATATTCATTGACATCGAGCCGATAGGCCGCGCGGATATGTTCCCATTCCGGCGCCGCGCCGTCCGGTGCGAGCTGAAAGCCGATCGCCTCGACACGCTTTTGTCCGTGCTGGCGCAAACCAAGCTTCACGTGGCGTTCGCCGACCACGTTGCGCTGCACGACTTCAAATACGCCGTCGAACAGCGGTTCCGGGAAATTCTGGCCCCATGGGCCGGCGTCGCGCAGCGCCGCCGCGACGTCGAGGCTCAAATCGTCGTCGCTCAGTTCGCCATCCGACCAAATCTTGCCTTGCAGCGCATCGTCGCCGATTTGGCGTCTGACCTCGTCATCGAACGCGTGGCGAAAACGTTCGAAGTGCGCACGCGGTAACGTAAGACCCGCGGCCATGGCGTGTCCGCCAAAGCGGGTCAGCAAACCCGGATGGCGCGCCGCCACCGCGTCGAGCACGTCGCGGATGTGCAATCCCGGAATCGAGCGCGCTGAGCCTTTGATTTCGTCTCCGTTCCCCGGCGCAAACGCGATAACCGGCCGATGCACCCGATCTTTAATGCGCGACGCCACCAAGCCGATGACGCCCTGATGCCAGGCCGGATCGTACAAACAAACACCGTGCGGCAACTGCGCGCCGTCGAGATGCAAGGCGTCGATCACCACCAATGCCTGTTGCTGCATCTGCGCTTCGATCGCTCGGCGTTCGCGATTCAAGCCGTCGAGCTGCGCCGCGATCGTCAGGGCGACGGAATCGTCGTCGGTCAGTAAGCATTCGATTCCGAGCGACATATCCGCCAAACGCCCGGCCGCGTTCAACCGCGGGCCGACGACGAATCCGAGGTCGGCCGCGCTCAGCCGCTCGGCACGCCGGCCCGCCACGTGAAGCAAGGCGCGAATTCCGGGCAGCGCCAGACCGGCGCGGGTGCGTGCTAAACCTTGGGATACGAGGATGCGATTATTGCGATCGAGAGAGACCAAGTCGGCAACCGTGCCGAGCGCCACGAGATCCAACAATCCGGCGAGCTTGGGTTCGGGTAAGTTGTTCACGGAAAACCAATCGGCCGCGCGCAGCTTTGCCCGCAGCGCCACCATCAAATAAAACGCGACGCCGACACCGGCCAGGTTCTTGCTTTCGAACATATCGCCGGGCTGGTTCGGATTCACGATCGCGTCTGCCGCCGGCAGCCGCGGGCCGGGCAAGTGGTGATCGGTAATCAACACCCCAATTCCCCGCGCTTTCGCCGCCGCGACGCCATCGACGCTGGAGATGCCGTTGTCGACGGTGATAATCAAATTCGGCTCACGCTGGGCGGCGATCGCGACGATTTCCGGCGTGAGTCCGTAGCCGAACTCGAATCGGTTCGGAACGAGATAGCCGATGTCACTCGCGCCCATCTCGCGCAGCGCCCGAACCACGAGCGCGCAGCTGGTGGCGCCATCGGCGTCAAAGTCCGCCACGACCAAGATGCGCCGCCGCCGCTCCAGCGCCTCGGCCAGGAGCGCCGCCGCCGCCTCGATGCCTTTTAGCTGCGATGGCGCAAGCAGTCTGTCGGCGGACCAGTCAAGATCCTGAGCCGAGTACACCTGGCGCGCGCGGTAGGCGCGCCGCAACACCGGATGGATATCGTTCGGCAACGTGTCGGGGGTACTGTCATCGAGCACGCGCCGCACGATGGTTTTGGCGGCGCCGGCAGGGTAGCGGCTCGTAACCGTCATGACGAACCGTGTCGGTTCGCAATCGTCGGGAACATCTCCAAGGTGCGCTCCGCGTTTGAGCGCAATATCTTATCAGCGATAGCCCGCAAGCGGTCGACGGCGCCGCCACCAACGGCGAATTTCGTTCGCGCCGACTCGGTAGTTGCCGATATCGGTACAAATCGTCAACGCGTCAATCTCGCGCGACTTGAGCGCGCGAAACGCGGGCGCCATCCATTCGTGATCCAGCCGCTCGACGGATTGCGCCCACTCGCGCTCCTGATCGTATTGCACGTTGCCGCGAACCTGTTCCAGAACCGTCAAATACGCACCGGGTCGCCGAGCCTGTCGCAACCAGTCGGAGAAATCGGCCGGGCGCGCACTGCTGGGCGTTTCCGACAGCCGCGCCAACGCCAAACTGATCGGCTCTTCGCTATAAAGATGAACCCATTCGACCTGACTAATGCTTGGCAACCGACCGCCGCCCCAGAACCAGACGCTGTTAATGGGAAGTTCCCCGCGTTGCTCGCGTTCGGCGTTGACGGCGGTGGTGTGGAGCAGAATTTGTATCTCGTTCAGCAAGGTGTGCCACGCCTTCCCGTCCTTTCCCTGCGGAAGGTAGGGATGGATGTCCTTCCCCACCACGCGCGGTAACGGTGTCGTGATGATGCGGGCCGCGCGCGGGGGCTTCAGGTACCAGCGGCCGGGTCGCGGTGACTTGAGCAACCAACCGGGGCCGGCATAGGCTTCGCTGAGCTCGGCCGTTAGCCGGTTAGCCTCGTCCAGCGTCAGCGGCACCGTTTGGGTATCGAAGAGAATCAGCCGATCCCGCTCCGGACGAAGGTGGACCGGATCGGCACGGAGCCACCAGCCGTTATCGATAACCCCAAGGTCCAAAGCCCGCGTTACCGCGGCCACGGGTAGATCAGCGTCGTCCGGAGGGGCCACGCCAAACAAGGAGAAGATCAGTCTTTCGTACTCTAACCCGGCGGCGTCTAGGCGTTGCGCTCGGGCGAGCAGGGTCTCCAGCGCCCACGCGCTGATGGTGCCTGTCTCCCTCTCGACATTCCCCGAAAAGCCAAATAACCCAGGAATAACAACGGTCAGCGACTTTTCTCTAGAAACCACTGCATTATTCAAAGTAATGCGTCCTATAGTTTGGATTGAGCCGCAACCGCGGGAATTCGGGCGGGTTCCTAAGATTCTAGGAGAACTGCGACCGTGAAAATAGGCGCGCTAACGCTATGCTTGTCTGGCCTAAGTTTTGCAACAACAGCATTGATTCCCTTAATCACCGCCAACCCTAATGTCTAGCGCGGAGCAACAACTCAATCGCGCCGTCAACGTGCAGGAGGACGGTACCGGTGGACGCGTAGAACAAAAACCGTCCGCCGATTTTGCGGATTCACTGGGCCGTTACCGCGCCTGGTGCGACGACGTGGCGGCGGCCATCGGCGAGTACCAGAACTGGGTGGAAGACCAGGGTTCAACCGACGGCGAGCAAGACTTGCGCGTCTACGAGCTGGCGGAGCACCTCAAATCCGAGCGTCTCCAGCTGGCTCTGGTTGGAGAATTTTCTCGTGGAAAAACAGAACTATTAAACGCAATATTCTTTTCAAGCTTTAAGCAACGCCTGCTCCCGTCGGCCGCCGGGAGAACTACGATGTGCCCGACGGAGCTTTGTTTCGATGAAAACCAACCGGCAAGCGTACGGCTGTTACCGATCGAAACCCGCAAGACCCCGACAACCATCGCCGAGTACAAGATAACGCCGGTCCACTGGACGACGATCCACATTCTGCGACCGAATTCGGTCGAGGAAGTCCGCCAGGCATTCCTGGAGGTGAACCGAACCAAGAAGGTCAGCGCGTGGGAGGCTCAGGAACTCGGCCTTTTTACGCCCGAAGGCGGTAAACGGCCGTCGGCGAATACGATGGTCGAAGTGCCGGCCTGGCGTCACGCCATCATCAACTTCCCGCACCCCCTCCTGCGGCGCGGGCTGGTCGTGCTCGATACCCCGGGTCTCAATGCCCTCGGTGCGGAACCGGAGCTCACCCTGCGCATGCTGCCGGAGGCGCATGCCGTCGTGTTCGTGCTGGCGGCGGACGCGGGTGTGACGCGCAGCGATCTCGCGGTTTGGAACAATCATGTCGTCGGCGCGCGTGGGGTAAATGCCGCCGGCCGCTTCGTCGTGCTGAACAAAATCGACATTCTGTGGGATGAGCTGCAGGACCCAGCTCGGGTCGGCGATGCGCTGGCGCAACAGATCCGAGAAACGGCCCGCATCCTGAACGTCAAGGCCGACAATATCTTTGCCGTATCCGCGCAAAAGGCGATGACCGGCCGCGCCAAGAACGATCGACTGCTGGTCGACCGCAGCGGCATTGCCGCGCTCGAACAGCGCATCGCGCGCGACGTCATCCCGGCCAAGCATGAAATTATTCGCAGCAAGGTCGTCTACGAAGTCAGCGGGCGTCTGCGCGACGATTGCGCGCTGCTGGGCGCGCGCGCCACGACGATCGATAAACAGCTGGCGCAGCTACGGCAACTCGGTGGGCGCAACCTCGACGCCATCCAAAAAATGGTCGTGCGTATGCGCGACGAAAAGAGTCGATACGATAAAGAGCTAAAGGGCTTTGAAACCACGCGCCTGGCCCTGTCCGCGCAAGCCAAGGCTCTGCTGGCGCCGCTCAGTTTGATCAGCCTCGATACGCTGATCGACGAAACGCGCCGGGACATGAACGACAGCTGGACCACGGTCGGCCTCAAGCGTGGCATGAATACGTTTTTCACGGGTACGCGCACGCGCATGGAGGAATTGAACCGCCGGGCCGAGTTGCTGAAGAAGGAAGTCGAAACGATCTACGATCGCTTGCACGCGCAGTATGGATTTACCCGCTTGCAACCGGCTCAGCTGTCGCTGCTGCCGTACATACTCGAATTCAATCGGCTCCGCGAAAAGGCCGATGCTTTCCGTGACAGCCCGGTAACGATGATGACCGAGCAACATTTCCTCATCAAGCGCTTCTTCATAACGCTGGTGTCGCAGGCGCGCCGCATCTTCGACGAGTGCAATCGCAGCGCCAAGGGTTGGTTCCAAGCCTTGGTGACTCCGTTATACAAACAGCTGCAGGACCATCGTGTCGCCATCGAAGGACAGCTTGAACATTTGCGGAAGATTCACAAGAACATGGACTCGCTCGGTGCACAGGTTGCCGACTTGGAAGCGGCACGTGCCGGCGTCGGGCGTGAGTTGGCGCTGCTGGAAGGTTTGCTCGAACGCATCCAGCGTCAGATTCGCTGAGTTGTCGCCCGGTTGCGTCGGGCCGGTTCGCGCTATCGCGCTTTGTCCTCTCCGGACCACTGCAACAACCGTTCGGCGATCCGATCGAGCGGCAGCACCTCCTGTACGCTCCCTTCCCGAATCGCGCGCTCCGGCATTCCGTAGACCAGGCAGGTGGCTTGATCCTGCGCGATAGTCATGGCGCCGCTTCGACGCATCGCGCCCAATCCCCGCGCGCCGTCGCTGCCCATGCCCGTTAGAATAACGCCCAGTCCGTCGGCGCCGACGCTGTTCGCCACCGAATCGAACAAAACATCGACCGACGGCCGATGCAGGTTTACCGGTTCGCCGAAGAACACTCGCGCCTTATAGCCGTCGCCGCTCGCGACGATTTCCGTTTGACAACCCCCGGGCGCTATCAGCGCGGTGCCCGGTCGCAGCAGATCGCCGTCGGCGCCCTCGCGCACTTCGATCGCGCAGTGTTCGTTCAGTCGCTCGGCAAAATAGCCGGTGAACCGCGGCGGCATATGTTGCACGACCACGATCGGCGGCATGCGCGCCGGCAATCGTTGCAGGATCTCGCCGATCGCCTGCGTACCGCCGGTCGACGCGCCGATGGCGATAATACCCCGTTCGCACTTCGATGCCGCGCAGGTGTAATCGGCGAGGTCACGCGCCGGCGCCGGCATGTGCCGAGGCCGGCCGAGATGAACCTGCGCGGCGGCCCGCACCTTGGCGCACAACTCACGCGCGACGTTGGGAAACATTTCGCGCGGGTCGCCCTGCGGCTTGGCAACGACATCGACCGCCCCCAGCTCGAGCGCGCGCAGGGTCGAAGCGGCGCCGCGTGACGTAAGCGATGACACCATCACCACCGGCATCGGCCGCAACCGCATCAGGTTTTCGAGAAATTTGAGGCCGTCCATCCCCGGCATTTCGACGTCGAGTGTGAGTACATCCGGGTGCAGGCGCTTGATCTTCTCGCGCGCCACGTAAGGATCGGGCGCGGTGCCGACCACTTCAATCCTCTCGTCCTCGTCAAGAATCGCCACCAGCAGTTGGCGCATCACCGCCGAATCGTCGATGACGAGCGCGCGAATCTTATCCACCGACCCGGACCGCATCGGCTGACTCCGCCCGCCGGCGCCCGGACTATGCATCAGAACAACTCCACTTCGCCGTCGAGCTTCTGGCGCTTCAGGCTGATCAAGTAGACCATTTCTTCCTCGGCCGTGCGCTCCGCTTCCTGCTGGCCGAGGTATTTCATGAACACCTTGTTGGAGTCGGTGTGAAACAACACCCGGCGCGGCTGGTAGCCGCCGAGGTCTTCCTTCACGACCGGGATTTGTTCGCCCTGTAGAAAGCGCCGCACGAACTCGATGTTGCGCTGCGGTACGCCTTTCACGCTTTCGCGGATCTTGAGCACGTGACCGCCGCCGAATATCTTGGCGCGAAAACGGCTGCGCTCCGCGCCAAGTTTCATCAGATCGCTGATCAACAATTCCATGGCGTGCACGCCATAGCGCGTGCTGTTCGGATTTTTCAGATCGATGCCTTCGGGCAGCATGAAGTGGTTCATGCCGCCGATGCGCGCCTCCGGATCGTACAGGCACGCGGCGATACAGGAACCGAGAACCGTGTCGATGACCAAAGGTTCTTTGCTGGCGCGAATGCCGCCGATATGAATCGTGACGCGCGGCGTGTCGGGGCTCGCTCCGGGCAACGATCGTAACCGCAAGGTCGGCGGTCCCCGCATGTCAGGCCTTCCCCGTATATTGATAGACGCTCTGACTCATGTGGCGCAATCTGCCGCCACCATCGACCAGCGACTCCGAGTGGCCCAACATCAAGTAGCCGCCCGGGCGCAACATCTTCGTGAACCGGTCGATCAGACGGCGTTGCGTCGGCCGATCGAAATAGATGATGACGTTGCGGCAAAAAATAACGTCGAACAGTCCTTGCATCGGCCAGGGATCGTCCATCAGGTTAAGCCGCCGGAAACGGACGATTTCTTTGAGCTTCGGCTTGACTTGCACGCGACCGGCATTTTGTCCCCCGCCGTGGAAAAAATAGCGCTGCAGCAGCGGCTGTGGAATACGTTCGGTCTGCTCGTCGGTATATTCGCCGCGCTCCGCATGAGCGAGGACACGGGTATCGATGTCGGTCGCCAATATGCGTATGTCCCACGCTTCCGCCGGCGGAAACGCTTCGCGCACGGTAATCGCCAGGGTATACGCTTCCTCGCCGGTGGCGGTGCCGGCGCTCCACAACCGAATGCGCCGCCCGCCGCCCACGCCCCGGGTTTGAAACGCCGGAAAAACGCGTTCGCTCAAGAATTTGAAATGATGGGGCTCGCGAAAAAAATCGGTCTTGTTGGTGGTGATACAATTAATCATCTCCACCAACTCGCTGCCGTCCGTGTCGCGCTCGGTCAGAAGCTCGTAGTACTCGGCAAACGACTCCAGCCGGTGGTAGCGCAGCCGCCTCCCCAACCGTGCATAGACTAGCGCGCGCTTGTGATCCGAGAGCGCAATACCGCAGTGGGTATAGATGAACTCGCGCAGCTGCTTGAATTCAGCGTCACTGATTTTGTAAACCGAGGGCCCGGTAACCTGCGGTGACGAGGAAGCAAGCATGCATCTTTTTCCGGCCTGCGAGGCATGGCCCCCCGGCGTTTAGAATTCGGTCCAATCGTCGTTCGATCCAACCGCGCGCCGCGGCCGTAGTACTTGCACATTCGTGTCCTCCGACACCGGGCGCCCTCCCGGTCGCGCCTCCGGCGCGGCGGCCGGTTTCGGCTCGGCTTCCTTCATGCGCCGCGGTTTCGGCGCCGGTGCCGACGATGCCGCCTGTGTTCCGCCGAGAAGTTTGAACTCCGATACGAGTTGACGCAGATGTTCCGCCTGCGCCGACAGCGATTGGCTGGTGCCGGTCAACTCCTCGGCTTGGGCCGCGGTTGCCTGCGTCGCGCCGTCCATGTGCACGATCGCGCGATTCACTTGCTCGATTCCCGACGCTTGTTCCTGACTGGACGCGTTGATTTCCGATACCAGCTCGGCAACGCTCTTAACCTTCACGACGATACCTTCGAGCTTGGTGCCGGTGATACCGACCAGGTGCGCGCCATCGCCCACCTTCTCGACACTGTCGGTAATGAGCGTCTTGATTTCCTTTGCCGCCTGCGCGCTGCGCTGCGCCAGACTGCGCACCTCCGCGGCGACCACGGCAAAGCCGCGTCCGTGTTCGCCGGCGCGCGCCGCCTCGACGGCCGCGTTCAACGCCAGCAAGTTCGTCTGAAACGCGATGTCATCGATCACCCCGATAATGTCGCCAATCTTGCTGCTGCTGGTATTGATCAAGTCCATCGAGCGGCGCAACGACGCCGCCATCGTAACGCTCTCGCTCGCGGCCGCTGACGACTCCGACGCCAGCTTGTCGACTTGCACGGCGTTGTCGGCGTTGTGCTTGACCGTGCTCGTCATCTCTTCCATCGACGCCGCGGTCTCCTCAAGTGAACTGGCTTGCTGCTGCGCCGACGCCGACAGCTGTTCGCTGGCGGCGCTCAGCTCCTGGGAACCCCGATAAACGACATCGGCGGTTTCGGCCACGCGCTGCAGGCTTTGACTCAAGCGCCGCGTCATCGTGTTAAGAAGCGCGCCCAACGCGGCACTGTCGTCGCGCCGACCGTGCTCGACGTCGACCGTCACCGACAAGTCGCCTTCGCTCAACCGTTGTACGACGTGTCGCAAGCGTCGAAATGGGTCGCTGAAAACGCGATTCAAGTAGAACAAGACGCCCAGACCGGCGACGGCGGCGACAAATGCAAGCACGATCGTCAACCCGCGGGCATCGCGATAATGCTGACCGAGCTTGGCGAACTCGGCTTCGTAGCGCGCCAACGCTTCCGGCGTTCCATTGCGCCCGGCCGCCTGCAAGGCGTGCGTGTTCGCCTCTTGCGCAATGCGCGCCATCTGGGACATTTGATAGAGGCCGGTTCCGGCGCCCACCATCAACAGCAAATAAACCACACCGGCGCCCACGAACAGCCTCAGGCGAAGTGCCGAACCTTTTGATTGTTTAGTTTCCATAGCGTCAATGTTCCTCGTATGTCTCTTCTTACGTCTCGTTACGCCGCGTCCGCCGCCTGTGCTAACGTGTCGTGACTCACGAGTTTGTCGACGTCGATCAACACCAGCAGCTTGTCGTCGACCTGTGTCAGCCCCTGCACATACTGCCGGCTGGCATGCCCTTCGAATTCCGGCGCGCTGCGTCGTTCTTCCGGATTCAGGCTGATCACGTCGCTAACCGCATCCACCACGATTCCCGCCATACGGCCGCCGACATTGATCACCACGATGACGGTAACGGCGTCGTATGGCACTTCCTGCAGATTGAACCGCAGACGCAGGTCGATGATCGGCACGATCGTCCCGCGCAGATTGAGCACGCCGCGGATGTAGCGCGGCGAATTCGGCAGCGGGGTGACCTTGGTCCATCCGCGGATCTCCTGCACCTGATGAATCGGTATGCCGTAGTCGAGCCCATCGAGACGAAAGGTGAGATATTGTTCGGCCTCTGCCGCGCGCGGCGCGCCGATGGTTGGTGTCTTGTCGGTCATACGCGACTCCTCAATGTATGGTCGATGCGCTCGACGACGCGTTTGGATGTAAGGTATTCGACGCCGCTGCCAGCGCCGCCGCGGCACCATGCGCTTGCCGCACAAGACTGCCGGCGTCCAGGATCAACGCTACCGTGCCGTCGCCAAGAATCGTGGCGGCCGATATACCCTCCAGCCGCTGACAGTGCGGCTCCAAGCTCTTTAGAACGACTTGTTGTTGACCCAGCAGCTCGTCGACGAACAGCGCGATACGCTTGCCGTCCGCTTCGACGATAACCGCCAAACCTTCCTGTAGATTCTTTGCGCGCCCGACCACGTTGAAGACGCGGTCGAGGCGCAACAGCGGCACGAAGTCGTCGCGCACCGCGATGATTTCGGGCCCGCCGGCGGGTTGCGTCACTCCGCTCGGTCGGACCTGCAGCGTCTCGGCAATCCAGGCGAGCGGCAGAATATAGACCTCATCCCCGACCCGCAGGCTCATGCCATCGACGATCGCCAACGTCAGCGGTAGGCGAATGACAAATTGCGTCCCCTGCCCGACGGTTGAATGAACCTCGACGCCGCCCCCGAGCGATCGAATGTTGTTACGGACGACATCGAGGCCGACGCCGCGTCCGGAGACGTCGCTCACGGTTTCCGAGGTCGAAAAGCCCGGCATGAAGATGAATTCGTCGATCTGCGCCGAATCGACGACGGCATCCGGTGCAATCAACCCGCGCTCGCGGGCTTTGGCGAGGATGCGCTCTCGGTCCAACCCGCGTCCGTCATCGGAGACTTCGATGACGACGTTGCCGGCCTTGTGATACGCGCTCAACCGGATGGTGCCGTGCGCCGGTTTTCCGCCGCGGGCACGATCTTGCGGCATCTCGATACCGTGATCGATGCTGTTGCGCACAAGATGAATCAGCGGATCGCTGATGCGCTCGATAATCGCCTTGTCCAGTTCGGTACGGTCACCGCTGATCTCGAGCTCTACTTGCTTACCGAGCAGAGTCGCGACGTCACGCGCCAAGCGTGGCAACCGGCCGAACACAAATCCGAGCGGCAGCATCCGGATACCCAGTACGGCATCCTGCAAGTTGCGCGTATGCCGCTCAAGCTGCGCCACCCCAGCCCGCAATTGCGCGGCGTGCTCCGACGTGAATTCCGCGACCACCTGCGACAACATCGTTTGGGTAATCACCAACTCACCGACGATGTCGACCAAGCCATCGACTTTCGCGGTGGCCACGCGGATCGATGACGCCTTTTCCTCTACTTTGGTGGCCGCCTGCGCCGCCGGGGACGAGGTGAACGCGGACGGCGCCTCGATCGAAAGGTCACAATCGCCCACGACCCACGCGAATACATCGTCGAGCGCGCCGCGCTCGATCGCCTTTTCGACGGTCACGTCCCAGGCGAGATAACACGCTTCCGGATCGAACAATTCCCACGCGGGAACTCGTGATGTATCGCTGCGCGTGGTGATCGGCCCGAGATCAACGAGCGCACGAAATACGCGCAGCGGATCGTTGCCGGTGTGGAAAAAGCGATCGTGTGGAACGAAGCGGATCGACCAAACGCTTTCGGTGCGACCGGCGTTGGGTCTTGCGCTCGGCGTTGGAGCACCGGCATGCGCGTGCTCGAGCTCCGCGTGCAAAGCCTCAACGTCGCTCGGGGGCGGTGCGCCGTCCTTGGCGGCGTGCACCAGCGCGCGCAGACAGTCGACGCCACGCAGCAATAGATTCACCGTGTTCGCGTCGAGCAGTCGATGGCCCGAACGCGCCTCGTCCAACAAACATTCCAACGCGTGCGCGAAATCGGCGACTTGAGTGAACCCAAACGTGCCGCTGCCGCCCTTAATCGAGTGCGCCGCGCGAAAAATATGGTTGAGCCGTTCGCTGTCGAGATTCTCGGCCGCGTGCTTTCCGCCGCGGCGCAGCTGGCGTTCCATCTCGAGGAGTTCCGTTTCCATGCTGGCAACCCCTTCGAGGCTTTCCTCGAAGAAGGTTGAGTGAAAACGGCTCAGGTCGATCGCCATCGTTTATCCCAAGACCTTGCGAACCACATTTACCAATTGCTCGGGGTTGAACGGCTTGACGATCCAACCGGTCGCACCGGCACTCTTGCCTTGATCGCGCTTCCCGGTCTGCGATTCGGTCGTCAGCATCAGGATCGGAGTGAACTTGTAGGTGTCCAGCGCACGCAGGGATTTGACCAGCGTGATGCCGTCCATGTTCGGCATGTTGACGTCGGCGATGACAAGATCGACTTTACGGTCCTGTGCCAGCTTTAGCGCTTCGGCGCCATCGACCGCTTGTATCACTTCATAGCCTACGCTGCCGAGCGTAAAGCTGATCATCTGCCGCATCGACGCGGTATCGTCTACCGTCATGATCGTAGCCACAATTCCTCCTACCGCTTCAGAACAATTCCACCGACGGACCGCTGCCGGGCGACCCGACGGCGCGCAGCTTGCGCAGCGCCACATCGTCCGAATCACCTCCGGCGCTTTCCTCGGCCGGTTTTTCTGCTTCCTTCGACATCGTTAATCTCTCTTTCTGCGGCAACAGGTTTTTGCCGGTCGCCATCGTTTCCTGCATCAAGTGAAACAGCATTCGACGTAAATCATCCATCGGTTCCAGCATCCCCTTCAGCTTCTGGCTGGTGATGTCGTGGAACTGCAGCGACACGACGACATTGTGTACGTCTTGCGCGATTTCGCGGCTGATCGTATTGATGCGGCCAACCGTTTCGGCGACTTCGCGGTTCTTGCCTTCCAGCGACTGCGTCAACGCGATGACGTCGTCCTTTATCTTGAGCGCATGCTCCATGTCGGCCGCGGACAGGTTGCGCATGTCGCCGTAGGTCTTGTTCAGACCCACTTTAACGGCCTTCAAATGCTGGCGAATACGATCGCTGAATTCGTGCGAACGTTGGCTCAGGCGCCGAACTTCCTGCGCCACGATCGAGAATCCGCGTCCGAACTCGCCCACGCGCGCCGCTTCAATGTCGGCGTTAAGCGCCAACAAGCTGGTTTGATCGGCCAGCTTTTCCACGTCCAGCAGAAATCCGTCGATCGCCTGCGTACGCGTCTGCACGCCGTCAAGTTCTTGAACCATCTGCACCGACAGATCCGCAACGCGAACCACTTCGTCCGCCATCTTGGTCAAACGCTCGTCCGACACCCGAATAAAGTCGGTAAGAGACTGCGGCGCGCCTTCGGTCGCGCCGCCTTGTGTGCCTTCCAACAACTCCATCGCCTCGCGCGCTTGGAGCGTGGCCTTGTTGATCACCGCCTGGAAACTGCTCGAAATCGTGTTAGCGGCCTGCTCGGTGTGATGCACCACACCATGTATCTCCTTGCGCAGCACGAGCGCGGCCTCGCTGTAGCGGTGCGCCACATCAACCCAGCGGCGCAGCAGGTCTTCCAGTCGTCGCCGGTGATTGTCCGCTTCCATGGTCTGCAACAGCTCATCCACCGGCGGTATCGGATCGATGTCGTTCGATTTTTCGAGCAACGCCTCGATCTCGTCCTCGGCCTCGGCCGCGGTTACCGTTTCATCGTCGGCGGCGGTGTACAGCGCCGTTGTGCGCTGCTGGCGCTGCAGCTTGACGCCGTGACCAATCAGCAAGACGACGACGATCGTTGTTGCACAGCCGGTTCCCAGCGCCACCACGAGCGGCAGCGACGGCAGCGACCATACCCACGAACCGATCGAGGCAATCGCGCCCCACACCCACCACCGATGGGAAAGCGCCACGGGAATCATTGCGGCAGCTCCAGCGCTTCGACCAAACCGAGCAGCTCGGCGCTCGCGGTCAGCGCCGGACTGACGCCGCGCCAGTTCAACGAGAGGCCGCGTTCATGGGCGGCGCGCAAAAAGACGATGAGTAGCTGCAGGCCGGCGGTATCCACACGCTCCAAATCCGATGTGACGAGCTCGAGCGGCAGCGCGCGCGTGAGCGCCTCGCCGAGGCGACCGTAGGCCGCGCGGGTTTCGCCGACATCGAGCATGCCCTTGAGCACGATCTCGGTTCGATCGGGATGGCAGGTCAAATTCACGGATTCCATCGAATTCCTTGAGTCAGCGGTGAGATCGCGCCAATCACTTCCCTGCTCCCACCAAAATCCTGCGTAAACGTCACCCTAATTAAAGCAACAGATATGCCAATTGACAGGAGAACTTGGGGGAAACGGCGTATTCGGTTGAAGTCCGAAAGACCGCAGAACCTATTGCTTCGGAAGGGAAAAATTACCCGCGGAAAGAGGTCAATGGAGCCGCTCGAGGATTGCCTGCTCGACGGCTTTCGATTCCGCGGGAACCCGCATTATAGGGGTCGTGTTGTGCTTGATCGTCACGTCGGGGTCCTTCAAGCCGTGCCCGGTAAGGGTACACACGACTCGGCTACCGTCGGGGATCCGGCGCGCCCGCAGGTCGTTCAGCAGCCCGGAAATTGAAATCGCCGACGCGGGTTCGCAATAGATTCCTTCTTGCCGAGTCAACAGCCGCTGCGCCGCAAGAATCTCCTCGTCGCTGCATTGCGCAAACCACCCGTTCGACTCGCGCTGCGCCTGCCAGGCTTTGTCCCAGGACTGCGGATGGCCGATGCGAATGGCGGTCGCGACGGTTTCCGGATTGTCGATCATGCTCCCGCGTAGAAACGGGGCCGCGCCGGATGCCTGGTAGCCGGCCATTACCGGGCGGTGGCTGGTTACGCCGCCGGTGTGGTATTCGCTGTAGCCCATCCAGTAGGCGCTGATATTGCCGGCGTTGCCGACCGGAAGGCAGTGGTAGTCCGGCGCCGAACCAAGCGCTTCAATGATTTCAAACGCCGCCGTCTTTTGCCCCTGCAGCCGGAACGGATTGATCGAGTTGACGATCGTCACCGGAGCGCGCTCGGCGACCTCCTTCACCAATCGCATCCCCGCGTCAAAATTGCCATCGATTTGAAGCACGACGGCGCCATGGACCATGGCTTGCGCGAGCTTGCCGAGCGCGATTTTTCCCTCGGGGATCAGCACGAAACACGTGATGCCGGCACGCGCCGCGTACGCGGCCGCCGACGCGGACGTATTTCCCGTGGACGCACAAATGATCGCGCGCGCGCCCTGCTCGACCGCCTTCGACACCGCCATGGTCATACCGCGGTCCTTGAAGGATCCGGTCGGGTTGAGCCCCTCGAACTTGGCATACAGCTCGATGTCGACACCCGCGTTTGCAGCGATGCGATTCAGTCGAATGAGCGGTGTGTTGCCCTCCGCCAGACTGATCACCGGCGTCCGCGCGCTGACCGGGAGCCGATCCCGGTAGCGCTCGATCAAACCCGTGTAAAGCGACGGTGCCGTCATTGCCAATCCGCTCGCAAGTGTTCCAGACGAATACGCGCCACCGGTGCACGAATCGCCGTCAGCGCCTCGATACGGCTGATCGCGCTATTCATGCTTTGCTCGAGCACCGGATGGGTCAGAATGATTATCGGTACCGCGTTATCGCCTTGCGCCTGCTCCTTTTGCAGGATTGCCTCGATACTGATGCCCATATCCCCCAAAATGCGCGTGACATCGGCGAGGACGCCCGGCCGGTCCTCCGCGAGGAGGCGCAAATAGTACGACGTGCGCACGTCGGTCATCGGCAGAATCGGTAGATCAACCAGCGCGTCGGCTTGAAACGCCAAGTGCGGCACCCGATTGGTCGGATCGGTGGTCAAGGTGCGCACGACGTCCACCAAATCCGCCACGACCGCCGAAGCGGTCGGTTCCGCCCCGGCGCCCGTGCCATAAAGCATGGTCGGGCCGACCGCGTCGCCCTTCACCAACACCGCGTTCATCGCACCGTCCACGTTCGCGATCAACCGGCGCTCCGGAATAAGCGTCGGATGCACCCGCAGCTCGATGCCATTCGGTGCGCGGCGCGCGATACCGAGCAGTTTCAGCGCGTAGCCCAATTCCTCGGCATAGGCGACATCGGTGCGGGTAATGTGCCGAATACCTTCCACATACGCATCCTTGAACTTGAGTGGAATACCGAACGCGATCGCCGCGAGTATCGTGAGCTTATGCCCGGTATCGATGCCGTCGATATCGAAACTCGGATCGGCTTCGGCATATCCGAGCCGTTGCGCTTGCGCAAGCACGTCGGCAAATTCCGCGCCGCGATCGCGCATTTCCGTCAAGATGTAGTTGGTGGTGCCGTTGATGATCCCGGCAATCCACTCGATACGGTTCGCCGCCAAGCCTTCACGGATCGTCTTGATGATCGGCACGCCACCGGCAACCGCCGCCTCGAACGCCACCATCACGCCATGATCCTGTGCCGCACGAAAAATCTCGTTCCCATGCAAAGCGATCAACGCCTTGTTCGCCGTGACCACATGCTTGCCGTTTGCGATCGCGCGAAGCACCAAATCTCGTGCGGGGTCGTAACCGCCGATCAACTCGACGACCACTTCGACCGCGGGATTATTCACCACCTGCTCGGCGTTCGTGACGAGTTCGACGCCGTCCATCGGACATCCGCGCGCCTTGCGCGGATCGCGCGCCGCGGCCTGCACGATCTGGATCCGGCGACCGGCGCGGCGCGTGATCTCTTCGCGGTTGCGCGAAAGCACCGTCAGCGTGCCGCAGCCGACGGTTCCCAGACCGAGCAAACCGACGCGAACCGGTTCCGTGCCGGCATCGCGCACGGCCGTTTTCATCGACGAGGTTTTCATGCGTTGCGGCGCTTCGGGTGAACGACGATGCGCTCGTGCTTGAACACCTCGCGCAAGGAACGCATCGCCTGACGCGTTCGGTGTTCGTTCTCAATCAACGAGAAGCGCACGTACTGATCCCCGTATTCGCCAAAACCGATACCCGGCGAAACCGCGACTTTCGCTTGAGCGAGCAGCTTCTTGCAAAATTCCAATGAGCCCAAGCTGCGGTAGGCCTCCGGAATTCGCGCCCAAACGAACATCGTTGCTTTCGGTCTATCGACGGGCCACCCCGCGGCCTCGAGACCGGCGCACATGACGTCGCGGCGCTTTTGATAGGTCCGTCGAATTTCCTCAACGCAGTCCTGCGGTCCTTCGAGCGCAAGAATCGCCGCCACTTGTATCGGCGTAAACGTGCCGTAGTCGAAATAAGATTTGAGCTTGGCCAGCGCGCCGACGAGCTTTTCGTTGCCGCACATGAATCCGACTCGCCACCCCGGCATGTTGTAGCTTTTCGAGAGCGTGAAGAATTCAACCGCTACGTCTTTCGCGCCGGGCACTTGCAGGATCGACGGCGCGACGTATCCGTCGAACACGATGTCAGCGTACGCGAGATCGTGCACGACCCAAATGTTGTGCTCACGCGCGATCGCGATCACCTGTTCGAAGAACGTGATATCGACGCACTGCGTGGTCGGATTCGCCGGAAAATTCAACACCAGCATTTTCGGCTTTGGCCAAGAATCGCGGATCGCCTTTTCCAATTCGGAGAAAAAATCCACCTCCGGCGTCAGCGGCACATGGCGAATATCCGCACCGGCGATCACGAAACCGTAGGGGTGAATCGGATACGCCGGATTCGGCACCAACACGGCGTCGCCGCGCTCCACGGTCGCGAGCGCAAGGTGCGCGAGACCCTCCTTGGATCCGATCGTAACGATCGCCTCGCGTTCCGGGTCGAGTTCCACATGGAAGCGTCGTTGATACCAGGTGGTGATCGCCCGGCGCAACCGCGGAATACCGCGCGATACCGAATAACGATGCGTGTCTTCACGGCTCGCCGCTTCGCACAGTTTTTCCACGATATGGCGCGGGGCCGCGCCATCGGGATTGCCCATGCCGAAGTCGATAATATCCTCGCCGCGCCGGCGCGCTTGCGCCTTCAAATCGTTGACGATGTTAAAGACGTACGGTGGCAGCCGCCTGATTCTCGGGAACTCGTCCATTTTTTACAGCGGCATCGACGATGTTGTAGTATGGAAATACATGAAATGGCGCATCTATTATAGGGTGTCGTTGCGCGAGTGGAAATCAGCGCGATCGAGAGAAAGAACGCCGCCGTGAAAATTCAACTCGAAGCCGCCGCCGGGAACGTCATCCGTTCATACGCGTCCGGACGCGTCACCGTCAATCAGGACGTTTATACCACCAGCGTGATTATCACGCCCGAACGGATCGTCGCGGATTGGCGTCCCGGGCGCTTCAGCGACCTGATCCCCGCGGATTTCGACGCTATCTGCGAGTTGCAGCCCGAGGTGGTACTTCTGGGCACCGGGATACGTCTGCGGTTTCCGGCCGCGGAGTTGACCCGATCGCTCGTCGCGGCGCAAATCGGCTTCGAGGTCATGGATACCGGCGCGGCGTGTCGGACCTACAACGTGCTAATGAGCGAAGGCCGGCGCGTCGCGGCCGCCCTGTTGATTGAAAGTACTGGATAACAATTCGAAACCACGGTTGCACGCGGGTTATGTGAAATCTATCCGTTATGATCTGCGTTTATCTGCGGTTTCAAAATTCTTGCCTTCAAAATAGCGAGTCGACCGAGAACCCGGCGCGTTCGAGAATAACGCGCAGCCGTTTGAGCGCTTCCACCTGAATCTGGCGAACGCGTTCGCGGGTCACGCCGATATCGGCTCCGACTTCTTCGAGCGTCGAGATCTCGCGGCTGTTCAATCCAAAGCGGCGTTCCACGACTTCGCGCTGCTTATCGTTCAGTTCGTTCAACCACGATTCGATCAGCGCCTGAAGATCTTCGCGCTGCTGCGCCTTTTCCGGGTCGAGCGTGCGCTCGTCGGCTATCGCATCGAGCAGCGAGCGATCGGGGTCGTCGTCAAGCGGCGCGTCGACCGACGCCAGACGCTCGTTCAACCCGAGCATACCCTTCACGTCCTCGATCGGTTTGTCGAGCAACTGAGCGACTTCTTCCGGGGTCGGCTCGTGATCGAGCTTCTGGGACAGATGGCGCGCGGCGCGCTGGTAAATGTTGATTTCCTTCAGCACGTGCACCGGCAGGCGGATCGTGCGGGTTTGATTCATGATGCCGCGCTCGATGGTTTGCCGTATCCACCACGTGGCATACGTCGAGAAGCGAAATCCGCGTTCCGGGTCGAATTTCTCGACCGCGCGGATGAGACCGAGGTTGCCTTCTTCGATCAGATCGAGGAGCGCGAGCCCGCGATTCATGTAGCGTCGCGCGATTTTCACCACCAGTCGCAAGTTGCTTTCGATCATGCGCCGGCGGGCGGCGGCGTCTCCGCGCTGCGCCTTGCGCGCGTAAAAAACCTCCTCCTCCGCCGTCAATAACGGCGAGAAGCCGATCTCCTTCAGATACAGGCGCGTCGCATCCGCCTGCACGTAGGTATCGCCGGCGCTGGAACTGCTTTCTTCCGCGTCGGATGCGGAACTTTCCTTTTCTTCCTTTTCTTCCTTCTCTTCTTTTTCTTCTTCCTCTTCCTCCTCTTCGGTTTCCTCCTCGCTCGCGACATCGGAGGCAACGACGTCGTCGCCATCCTCGGCCGAAGATACTCTCTTCCCGGCGCGCTCGGTTTTGCCTTTTTTTCGGGGATTGGATGGTTTGCGTGACGCCATAGCTACTTCTTCGGAAGATAATCCAACGGGTCGACCGGCTCGCCGCGTCGACGAATTTCGAAATGCAGCTTAACGCGATCGGCGCCGCTGCTGCCCATGGCCGCGATCCTCTGCCCGGGTTTTATCACACTCCCTTCTTGCACGTAAATCGCGGAGCAATGCGCGTAAGCGCTTAGAAAATCAATGTTATGCTTGACGATAATAAGCTGCCCGTATCCGCGAAGTCCACTGCCTTGATAAACAACCTTGCCCGCCGCCGCAGCGAAGATCGGTTGACCGCTCGTACCGGCGATGTCGATGCCTTTCGTGCCGTCGCCGGGCGCGAACCGCGCGATGAGTTTGCCGTCCACCGGCCAGCGCCACACAACGGGACCGGTCGTTTCGCTCACATCGACCGCTTGCGGCGCAGCCTTCGCTGTGCTTTGCGCTGTTCGCGGCGGTGCGGTCGGCGCGTCGAGCGGCGGCGTGAGGCGCAGCCGCTGACCCGGCGTAATCGTGTACGGCGGCGTCAGCTGATTCCATGCGGCCAGATTCGACAACGACAAGCCGGTCTCGCGTGAAATTGCGTACAGCGAGTCGCCGCTAACGACGGTGCGAAATCTGTCGCTCGGCGGTGGCGGCGTGCGCACGATGTCCGGCGCAAACAACCTGATCTTTTGACCGCGGCGAATGACGTACGGCGGATCGAGTTCGTTCCACTGCGCCAGGTCGCGATAATCCCGACCCGATTCCCAGGCGATGCTGTACAGCGTGTCGCCGGACTGCACTTCGCGATAGGTCGATTGCGGCTGACGCACCGGCGCGCTGCGATCCTGCACCGTAGCGATCGTGCGCACACCGCAGCCGGCAACGGCGAACACGATCGCGAACGCCGCCAACACCGCCGTGGACCGCTGGAACCCGGGTACGCGCACGACGGCGCCCGCCTTCAGGTCGCGTCCTCGACCAGCGGCACGAAGCTCACGCCCTGCAATTCTTCGCGGACGTGACCGCTCTCGGTTCGCTCGACGACCATCAGCTGCTGGTTGCCGGACGCTCCCACCGGTATGACAAGTCTCGCCCCGATCGCCAGCTGATCGATCAGATCGGAGGGAACCGTTGCCGGGGCGGCCGTCACCATGATGCCGTCATAGGGCGCCGGCTCCGGCCAGCCACGCGCACCGTCGCCGAGTCGGTAGCGCACGTTGCGTATGCCGAGGCGCGCCAAACGCCCCCGCGCCGTTCGCAACACCGGTTCGAGGCGCTCGATCGAATAAATTTCCTCGGCCAGGCGGGCGAGCACCGCCGTCTGGTAGCCCGACCCTGTACCGATCTCGAGCACGCGGCGTAGCTGCCGTCCGGCACACAGCGCCTCGGTCATGCGAGCGACGATATATGGCTGAGAAATCGTTTGTCCGTAGCCAATCGGCAGCGCCGTATCTTCATAAGCCCGACTGGCCAAGGCTTCGTCGACCAGAAGATGCCGCGGCACCGTGCGCACCGCCTCCAGCACGCGCTCATCCGCGATGCCATCGGCGCGCAAACGCTGCACCAGACGTTCGCGCGTACGCAGGGAAGTCATACCGATACCGTCGGCAAGCCCCGAGTCGATCATTCTCGATTACAGTTTTTTGAGCCAGGAAGATACTTGCTCGAGGGCAGTATACCGAGTCATATCCACCTGCATAGGGGTAATGGCGACGGCGTTGCGGCGCAGCGCGTCGAAGTCGGTACCGGGTCCGGCATCCGCTTCGGCACCGGCGGCACCGATCCAGTAAACAACGTCGCCGCGCGGATCGTTCGACTTGAACATCGACTCGGCCTTGTGGCGTTGGCCCAGGCGCGTCACCTCGAAGCCCGAGAGCTCCACTAACGGCACGTCGGGAACATTGACATTCAAAATAGTGTCCGCGGGCAGCGGATCTTGCCCCAAGCGCTTCACCAAGCGCACTGCAACGTCCGCGGCGGTCTCGAAATGCTTGCCGGCGAACCCCGCGAGCGACACCGCGATGGCCGGCGCACCGAGAAAACGGCCTTCGATCGCGCCGGCCACGGTACCGGAATACAGCACATCGTCGCCGAGGTTCGACCCACGATTGATGCCGGTCACCACCATGTCGGGCTGGCGTTCCATCAGGCCGGTAATCGCCAAGTGCACGCAGTCCGTGGGGGTGCCGTCTACGTACCAGAACCCGTTTTCGGCGCGCCGCACCCGCAGCGGACGATCCAACGTTAGCGAGTTGCTCGCACCGCTACGGTCGCGATCGGGAGCAACGACGTCGACGTCGGCAAATGTTGCGAGCGCTCGCGCCAGACAGGCGATTCCCGGCGAGAGATAACCATCGTCATTGCTGACTAGAATGCGCATACCGGAGGACAGAGGACTGAGGACGAAAGACCGACTCAGAAAACAGAGGATAGAACTTTGAGGACCATCGATTCTTCAGTCTTCAGTCCTCTGTCATCCGTCCCCTGTCTTCAGAGTGGTCGGGGCGGCGGGATTTGAACCCACGACCACCACCACCCCAAGGTGGTGCGCTACCAGGCTGCGCTACGCCCCGCACGAGATTGAAATGAGTGAACGACTTTGCCGCGACGACGCGCTATGATACTCGACCGGAGCCAAGCTGACAAAATACAGTTGGTGAGGGCGCGGCGCAAAAAAACGCAAGAACAGCAAGCGCCGCACCTCCCGAAGCGGGTTCGACTATTTTACGTCGAGCAGCCGCAGAACGTCTTCCAGTTCGCCGATCAACGCCCGGATCGTCTCGGCCCGATCACTATCGATCGACTTCGGGTTATCCATGGCAAGCTTGTTCCGCGCGCCGCTGATCGTGAACCCTTCGACGTAAAGGAGACTTCGAATCTGGCGAATCAGGATGACGTCATGGCGCTGGTAGTACCGCCGATTGCCGCGGCGCTTTACCGGTTTTAACTGCGGAAACTCTTGCTCCCAGTAGCGCAGCACATGCGGCTTCACGGCGCACAGCTCGCTCACCTCACCGATGGTGAAGTAGCGCTTACTGGGTATGGAAGGCAGCTCTAGGTTATCGGCGGGGTCAAGCATTCGCTTCAGCCTGATTGGTCTTATCAGCCGAGGCTATCCTCTCCGGATTCAAGCGCGCGTTGCGCTCCACCCGTTCCTTCAGTTTATGGCTCGCCCGAAAGGTCACTACACGCCGGGCGGTAATCGGGATCTCTTCCCCGGTCTTGGGATTGCGGCCCGGCCGGGAATTCTTGTGGCGCAGCCCGAAGTTGCCAAAACCGGATAGCTTCACCTGCTCCCCGTTGACCAAGGCGGCGCGAATATGCTCGAAAAACAGCTCGACAAACTCCTTGGCCTCCCGCTTGTTCAGCCCCAATTCGTTAAAGAGACTTTCGGCCAGGTCCGCTTTGGTCAGTGCCATTGTGCGCTACTCTTCCTATGGAATTTATTGTCTCGATCGACCGGTCAGCGGCGCAGTTCCCCCCCGAGTTCGTCTCCCAGGGTGGAGACAATTTGCGCCATTAACGAGTCTACCTCCGCTTCCTTAAGCGTGCGCGAAGAATCCTGTAAGGTCAAGCCCAACGCTAAACTTTTTCTTCCCGAATCAATACCTTCGCCACGATACACGTCGAACAGTTGAACATTAACGAGCAATTTTCCAGCCGCTTTTTGCACAGCATTCAATACCGACGCGGCGGCAACATCTTCCGCCACCACGATCGCCAAATCGCGCCGAATGGCCGGGTAACGGGAAACGTCCCGATACGTCGGAATCGCGCTCGCGGTCAGCGCCGCCAACCTGATCTCGAACAGAATGACTTCCCCAAGTTCGAGCCGGGCCTGTAGGCCCGGATGCAGCACGCCCAGCAATCCGATCTGTTCTCCGTTCACATATATAGCAGCCGTTTGCCCGGGGTGCAGAGCCGGATGCTCTGAGTGCCGAAAGGAAACATCGCCCGTTTGCCCGGCGCCACCGAGTAGCGCTTCGACGTCGCCCTTGATGTCGTAAAAATCAGCCGGTCGTTTCGTGAGACCCCATTGTTCCTCCTCCACCGGTCCGGTCACCGCGGCCGCAACAACCGGCTCCTCGGTGTTGTTCTTTGCGCCATCCGCAAAGCGGCGGCCAATCTCGAAGACACGAATACGCTGCCGTTGCCGATTGAGATTGTATTGGAGTGTCCTCAACAGTCCTGGCCAAAGCGTGGTGCGCATCGCCGCCATGTCCGTGCCGATCGGATTCGCCAGCATGGGTGGCGATCCCGCCGGGTTGACCAACCGTTCGACGACGGGATCGACGAAACTGTACGTAATGACCTCTTGATAGTCGCGATCGACCAACAGCGCTCGCAACCGGGTCGGCGTACGTCGCGACTCCGAAACCGCGGGCGCCGCTATTGGCGCCGTTGGGAGACGCGCCGGCACATTCTCGTAGCCGGTAACGCGCGCAATCTCCTCGATCAGGTCTTCCTCGATCCGGATATCGAAACGATACGACGGCGGTGTCACTAACCAGCCGTCCTTGATCCGGGTGTTCGCGATGGACAAGGCCTTCAGCACTCGTTCGACGTTCGTTCGCGATATCGCGTAGCCGATGACACGCTCAACGCGCGCGGCGCGCAGCCGGATCGGCCTTTCCGCGCGCGCTGGGCTGCCCGCTTGAGTGATCGGACCCGCCTTCCCGCCGGCGATTTGAAGCAGCAGCTCGGTGGCTCTTTCCAGCGCGCGCAACTGCAGCTGCGGATCGACGCCGCGCTCAAAGCGCTGTGAGGATTCCGTTTGAATGCCGAGCGCGCGCGAATACCGCGCGACGGAGTCGGGCGCAAAGAAAGCGCTTTCGAAAAATATCGCGGTGGTTTCCGCACCGACCGCCGTTTCGTCGCCACCCATCACACCGGCCAGCGCGATTCCGTCACGGTCATCGGCAATCAAGAGGCTGCCGGCCGGCGCTCGCAAATCGCGCCCGTCGAGCAGCTTGAACGACTCCGTGCCGGCTGCCGCGCGCACGCGGATCGCACCGCGCAGTTTTCGCATATCGAACGCGTGCATCGGCTGACCGAGTTCGAGCATCACGTAATTGGTGATGTCCACGACCGGAATTAAGCTGCGCACACCGGCGCGACGCAGCCGTTCGCGCATCCACATCGGCGTGACGGCAGCCCGATTCAGGTCGCGCACCACCCGCCCGACATATCGCGGACAATCCTTCTTGGCGGTGATCTTTACCGCAACGCGCTCACGCGTGCGAACGGGAATCTTCGGCTTGGCCGGCGTCGCGAGGCGGCTACCGGTTACGGCCGCAACCTCTCGCGCCACGCCGACCATGCTGAGGCAATCCCCTCGGTTCGGCGTCAGTTCAAGATCGAGCGTTACATCGTTCAGCGCCAAAATGTCCGCAACGGGCGCGCCGACACGCGCGGATGCATCGAGCACCAGCAATCGATCGGTCTCGTCGCCCAACCCCAGCTCCGCGGCCGAGCACAACATGCCGCCGGATTCAGCCCCTTGAATGTCGGCGATCTCGAGGCGTCGCCCGTTCGCAAGCTCCGCACCCGGCAATGCAAGCGCCACCTTGGCGCCGACGTCGACGATCGGCGCGCCGCACACGAGTTGCACGATTCTCTGTTTCCCGACGTCGATCTTGCAAACTTTCAAACCTGGCGCACGCGGATGCGCCGCGACCGATAGAACCTTACCGACGACGACGCGGGCCAGCGACGAGGCGACCGGCGCAATCGCGCCGACCTCGAGCCCCGCCAATGTCAGGCGGCGCGCGAGCGCATGCGGATCGAGCCGCACCGACACCCACTCGCGCAACCATTGGTAGCTGACTTTCATGGAATCGGCGCCATACCGCTAGCGAAACTGTTGCAAGAACCGCAGGTCGTTTTCGTAGAACAACCGTAAATCGTTCACGCCGTAGCGCAACATCACCAATCGCTCGATGCCAACGCCAAAAGCGAAGCCGGTGTAGCGTTCGGCGTCTATTCCTCCGTTGCGCAGCACCTCGGGATGCACCATGCCGGAGCCGAGAACTTCGAGCCATCCCGTTTCCTTGCAAATGCGACAACCCTTGGCGTCACAGAACACGCAACCGATATCGACCTCGGCGGAAGGTTCGGTGAAGGGAAAGTACGACGGTCGAAACCGGACCGGCAGTTCGCGTTCGAAGAAACACCGCAAGAATTCGGTCAACACGCCTTTCAAGTTGGCAAACGTCACGTTCTCGTCGACCAACAAACCCTCGATTTGAAAGAACATCGGCGAATGCGTTACGTCGATCGAATCGCGCCGAAAGACACGACCCGGCGCAATGATCCGCAGCGGCGGTCGATGCCGCTCCATGTAGCGTATCTGCACCGGCGAGGTGTGCGTGCGCAGCAGTCGATGCGCGTCGAAATAAAACGTGTCTTGCATGGCGCGCGCCGGATGATTCGCGGGAATATTGAGCGCCTCGAAGTTGTGATAATCGTCTTCAATCTCGGGACCGTCCGCGACCGCAAAACCCATCCCGGCGAAAATCTTTTCAAGACGATCGAGTGTGCGGGTAATCGGATGCAGACCACCCACACTCGTTCGGCGGCCGGGAAGCGTCACGTCGATGCGCTCGTGCGCGAGCCGCGCATCCCGCGTCGCCACCGCGAGAGCCGCCTTGCGCGCCCGCAAACTTTCCGCCAGACGGTCCTTGGCATCATTCACCCACTTGCCGAACCGCGGGCGCTCGACCGGCGGCAACGAGCCGACTTGTTTTAGCTGCTCGGTGAGTAATCCCTTCTTGCCGAGGTAGCGCACACGCACATCCTCAATACCGGCGATATCGCGCGCGCGATCGGCCGCGGCTTGCGCTTCGGCGAGCAGTTGTTCCAACTGTTGCTGCATCGAACTTACGGTCTCGGACATCGATGACTGCTCAATAACAAAAAAGGGAAAGGTCGGCGACCTTTCCCTGCGTTGAGCACGAACCTCGTTCACGGCCACTCATGCGAGTGGCAATCGACGAACTAGGCGGCGAGCGCGGACTTTGCTTTCTCGGCCAGCGCGGAAAAGGTCTTCTTGTCGTGAATCGCGATATCCGACAACACCTTGCGGTCGATCACGATGGCGGCCTTCTTGAGCCCGTTCATGAAGCGACTGTAAGACAATCCGCACTCGCGCGCGCCGGCATTGATGCGCGCGATCCAGAGCGATCGAAAATCACGCTTGCGTACGCGTCGGTCGCGATAGGCGTACTGCTCGGCTTTCATGACCGCTTGTTTCGCGGTCCGAATGTTTTTGCGCCGGGCGTTGTAGTAGCCCTTGGCGCGGCTCAGTACTTTCTTGTGCCGCGCGCCGGTGGTGACGCCGCGTTTGACTCTAGGCATCGCTCACCTCCTATGCGTACGGCAGCATCTTGCGAATCAGGGGGACGTCGGAGCCATGCACCGTCGTCGTACCGCGCAAGCCGCGCCTGCGTTTCGCGCTTTTCTTGGTGAGGATGTGGCGCAGGTGCGAATGCGAGCGCTTAAAGCCGCCCTTGGCGGTTCGCTTGAACCGCTTCGCCGCCCCGCGATTGGTTTTCAACTTAGGCATTTCTCGATACTCCGCATTCTCGCGCTCCGTGGGAGCGCTACTGTCAATCAATGTTTATTGGGACCGATGATCATCACCATCTGCCGGCCCTCGAGGCGCGGGAACTGTTCGACCGTGCCGTATTGCTTGAGGTCCGCTTCCACGCGTTTCAGGAGCTGCATACCCAATTCCTGATGGGCCATCTCCCGCCCGCGAAAACGCAGCGTGACTTTTGCTTTGTCCCCGTTTTCGAGGAAACGTATCAGGTTGCGTAGTTTTACCTGATAGTCGCCGATGTCCGTCCCCGGACGAAACTTCACTTCCTTGACCTGGATTTGCTTTTGCTTGCGCTTGGCCGCGTGCCGTCGCTTGCTTTCTTCGTACTGAAATTTGCCGTAATTCATAATTCGGCAAACCGGCGGTGCCGCTTGCGGCGAGATTTCCACGAGATCGAGCTCCGCCTCTTCCGCCATTCGCAATGCCTCTTGGACAGAAACGATGCCAACCTGCTGGCCGTCGACACCGATGAGCCGGATCTTTGGTGCGTTAATTCGCCCGTTTATCCGTAATTCTTTATCCGACGCGATGTTTCTGTTCCTCCAAAAAATTAACGCCGCGGCTCGCGATCTCTTGGGTGAGTCGTTCGCTGAAGGCCTCGGGCGACATCGAACCCAAGTCCTCACCCTTACGCGTGCGCACGGCTAGGGTACCATCCAGCGCCTCCCGTTTGCCGCAGACCAGCATGTAGGGGACGCGCTGTAACGTATGTTCACGAATCTTAAAGCCTATTTTTTCGTTTCTCAAGTCGGCTTCGGCGCGAAAACCCCGCCGGCGCAGCGCCTGTGCGATACCCTCGGCATATTCAACCTGCTGATCCGTAATGGTGAGCACGACCGCCTGAACCGGCGCGAGCCACGGCGGAAACGCCCCGGCATATTCCTCGATCAAGATCCCGATAAACCGCTCGATCGAGCCGAGAATCGCACGGTGCAGCATGACCGGCACTTTCTTGCTGCTATCCTCGGCGATGTAGGTCGCGCCGAGCCGCTCCGGCATGTTGTAGTCCACTTGAATCGTCCCGCATTGCCACACGCGCCCCAGACTGTCCTTCAGTGAAAATTCGATCTTTGGCCCGTAAAACGATCCTTCGCCGGGTTGTAATTGCCACGGCAAGCCGGTCGCGTTCAACGCCGCTTCCAGTGCATGCTCGGCACGGTCCCACATGGCGTCCGAGCCGAGCCGCAACGGCGGCCGGGTCGAGAGCCGGTACATGACGTCGGTAAAGCCGTAGTCGCGATACACCGCGTGCAGCAGGTCGACGAATGCGAGTATCTCCGCCTGCATCTGCGCTTCGGTACAAAAGATATGCGCGTCGTCCTGCACGAAACTTCGCAGCCGCATGATTCCATGCAGCGAGCCGGACCGCTCGTTGCGATGGCAGCCGCCGAACTCGGCCAGCCGCAACGGAAGGTCGCGATAGCTCTTGAGGCCTTGGTTGTACACCTGAACGTGGCACGGGCAGTTCATCGGCTTCACCGCGTACACGCGCTTTTCCGATTCGGTGATGAACATGTCCGCGTGGAAGTTTTCCCAATGCCCCGATTGCTCCCATAGCGATCGATCCACCAGCTGCGGGGTACGAATTTCGCGATAGCCATGCCCGCGCCAAATCTCGCCCATGTGTTGCGTCACCGCTTGATAGAGGCGCCAACCGTTTTCATGCCAGAACACCATCCCCGGGGCTTCCTCCTGCATGTGGAACAAATCGAGCTGGCGCCCGAGTTTACGATGATCGCGCTTGTCGGCCTCTTCAATGCGATGCAGGTACTCCTTGAGCTGCTTGTCGTCGGCCCACGCGGTGCCGTATATGCGCGCCAGCATTTCGTTCTTCGAATCGCCGCGCCAGTAGGCGCCCGCCGTTTTCATCAATTTGAACGCGCGCAGCTTGCCGGTCGCGGGCACATGCGGTCCGCGGCAAAGATCGACGAAGTCCCCTTGGCGATAGAGCGACAGCGTCTCGCCTTCCGGAATCGCTTCGATAATCTTCGCCTTGTACTCCTCACCGAGCTTACGGAAAAAGTCGATCGCCGCGTCGCGCGCCATCACCGTCCGCTCCACCGGATAGTTGCGCTTGACGATCTCGGCCATGCGCTCTTCGATTCGCCGCAAGTCGTCTTCGGTAAAACCACGCTCATGGGCGAAGTCGTAGTAGAAGCCGTCCTCGATCACCGGCCCGATCGTCACCTGGGTGCCGGGGAAAAGATCCTGCACGGCGTGGGCGAGGAGATGCGCCGTGGAGTGCCGAAGCACCTCGAGCCCTTCTTCGGATTCCGGACCGACGGGCTCGAGGGCGGCGTCGGAGCGCAGGACGAACGAGAGATCGACGAGCCGGCCGTCGACGCGGGCCGCCACGGCTCCGCGCGC
>DASWLD010000071.1:0-2209 GCA_036396275.1 Burkholderiales bacterium | reverse complement strand
GCGCGTGCGGCCGATGCCGCGCACACCCATGTCGGCTTCGTGCGAAAAGTGCTCCCAGCGCGCTTCCATGCAGCGCAGTATCTCATTGAATACGACGGTTGGGGACGGCGACGACCTGCCGCTGCCCTTCAGCTAGCGCGTGCCGACGACAGTTACGGCGCCGACCTTGGCGGCGAGAATTGCGGCGAGCAAGTCGGGTACTAGCCGGCGCAGGTCGGCGAGTCGGTTTGAGCGTGCACGCAAGACAATGACGGCAATAGGCAACGCGGAAACGTTTTGCTGGAACGACAAATTGCGGTCAACCGTAACGAATACATCGAATTCCCCGGCGGCTAATATCAATAGCTCGCCGTTTTTGATCGTGCTCCATCCCATCTGACGCGCGGTTTTCGCGTCGTGGCCGTCGATTTCCCGCAGTAACCGCCAATCAATGCACTCATCGAGCAGCACTCTCACGATGCCGCGGCAACAACCCGGTCTTTGGCTTCTTCGAGGAAGGCGATGATCTGCTCGCGGCTGACGGAAGGAAATCCGGAGAGAAAGTCGTCGATAGACTCGCCCGCCTCCAAATAGTCGAGCAGGGTTTGAACAGGAACGCGAGTGCCCGAGAACACGGGAGTGCCACCCATTACGTCACGGTCGCATGAGACGGCGGATTTCATAACACGAGCCTAATCCGCACCTATTCAATATTCAAGTGATACGAATGTGGCGGAGGGGGGTCATTATTTCAGCTTGCACTCGTCGAGTTCCAATGAGCGGCCGATGATCTCGCGCATGATTTCGTTGCCGCCGGCGAGGATGCGGCTGATGTGCGTGTCGGTGTACATGCGCGAGATCGGGAACTCTTCCATGTGACCGGCGCCGCCGTGTAGTTCACGTAGCGTGGGTTAGCGAAGCGTAACCCACCGAATATTTTTTTGTTGGTTGTCGCCGGAGTGCAACGAAATCTGTTGCGCCTGTTCGGCGGCGCGAATGCGCGCTAAGTGTATTCGCGACAACTCCGCTTCACCGCCGCTCGCGCTGCTAACCAAACCTACATTCAAAACGAAGCCGAAACACGCATTCGCTACAGCCGCTCCACGATCGTCACGTTCGCCATGCCGCCGCCTTCGCACATCGTCTGCAAGCCCCAACGCTTGTTGCGTTGATGCAGCGCGTGCACGAGCGTCGTCATGAGTTTCGTGCCGGTTGCGCCGAGCGGGTGGCCGAGGGCGATGGCGCCGCCGTTGACGTTTAGCTTTTCCGGATCGGCGCCGGTTTCCTTCAGCCAGGCGACCGGAACGGATGCGAATGCCTCGTTCACTTCGAAGAGATCGATGTCGCCGATTTTCATTTCCGCCTTCTTCAGCGCGCGTTGTGTCGCCGGGATCGGTGCTTCCAGCATGATAACGGGATCGTGGCCGAGTACGGAAAGGTGATGAATGCGCGCGAGCGGCTTGACGCCGAGCGCCTTGAGACCTTTCTCGCTTACGACCATGACGCCCGAGGCGCCGTCGCAAATTTGGCTCGACGTCGCCGCGGTGATGCGGCCGCCTTCCTGCAATAGCTTCACGCCGCGGATCGCTTCGAGATTGGCGTCGAAGCGGATGCCTTCGTCGACCTTGTGAATCGCCTTCGAGCCGTCGGGGAGCGCGATATCCACCGGCACGATCTCCCGCTCGAAGCGTCCCGCCTCGGTCGCGTCGATCGCGCGCTTGTGGCTTGCGTAGGCGAAGTTGTCGAGCGCGTCTTTCGGAATATCGAACTTCTTCGCCATCATCTCGGCGCCGATGAACTGGCTGAACTGAATGTGCGGATAGCGTTCCTCCATGTGCGGACTCTTCGGCACGCCGAGCCCGTTTTTCGCCGGCAGTATCGTCGGCATGCCGATCGGCACGCGGCTCATGCTCTCGACACCGGCGGCGATCACGACGTCCATGGCGCCCGACATCACCGCTTGCGCGGCGAAGTGCAGCGCCTGCTGCGACGAGCCGCATTGACGATCGACTGAAGTGGCCGGAACGCTTTCGGGTAGCTTCGATGCCAGCACGCTGTTGCGCGCGATGTTCATCGATTGTTCGCCGGCTTGGCCGACGCAACCCATGATGACGTCCTCGACTAATTCCGGATCGGCGTGCGTGCGCTCGATCAACGCGTCGAGCACGCGGCCGGCGAGATCGGCCGGGTGCCAATTCGCCAACCGTCCGCCTTTGCGACCGCCGGCGGT
>DASWLD010000070.1:0-24102 GCA_036396275.1 Burkholderiales bacterium | reverse complement strand
TTCCTGTCGGTAAAACCCCGTTTGATTCACCGCGAAGACGCAAAGGTCGCCTTTTGAAAAGCATTGTTCTGCTTTGCGTTCTTTGCGTCTTTGCGGTGAACCGACTCTTGGTGTTGCCGGGAACCTACTTCAGTTGCCGAGCAGACGCAAGAATTCCGCCTCATCGAGCACGGCCACGCCAAGCTCCCGCGCCTTGTCGGCTTTGGAGCCCGGCTCCTCGCCCACCACGACGTAGTCGGTTTTCTTGGAGACGCTGCCGGCGACCTTGGCGCCAAGCGCTTGGAGCTTTGCCTTCGCCTCGTCGCGTGCCAGCGACGTTAACGTGCCGGTCAGCACGAATGTCTTGCCGGCGAGCGGCGACTCCGCTTTCGCCCTGCGTGCTTGCTTTGGCCACCGCACACCGGCCGCGCGCAACCGCGCGATGACATCGCGATTGTGCTTTTCGTGAAAAAACGCGTGGATGTCCTCGGCCATGCTCGCGCCGATATTGGGCACGGCGTCGATGGCATCGCGATCGGCGCGCATCAAGCCGTCGATGTCGCCGAAGTGTTCCGCCAGCTCGCGTGCCGTCGCCTCGCCGACTTGCGGGATGCCGAGCGCGTGCAAAAAACGCGCGAGCGTCGTGTTCTTGCTGGTCTTTATTTGATCGACTAATTTCTGGGCCGACTTTTCCCCAAGTTTGCGCGTCGCTTTCTCGCCGGTCAGTTCCAGTTCGGCGAGTTTATCGACGCGCAGCCGGTAGATATCGGCGACCGTCTTGACCATTTCCAACTCGACTAGGCGCTCGACCAGCTTGTCACCCAGCCCCTGAATGTCCATCGCGTGGCGCGAGGCGAAATGGAGAATCGCACCGACGCGCTGTGCCGAACAATACAAACCGCCGATACAGCGGTGCGCCGCCGCTTCTTCCTCGCGCACGACGTCGGAACCACACACCGGGCATTTCGTCGGCATGTGCCAGCGGCGCGCGCGCGCGGGCCGCTTGTCCAGAATGACGCCGACTACTTCCGGGATCACGTCACCGGCGCGGCGTACGATCACGGTATCGCCGACGCGCACGTCCTTGCGGTTGAGCTCGTCTTCGTTGTGCAGCGTCGCGTGCGTGACCGTCACCCCGCCCACTTGCACCGGCTTCAGCACCGCGACCGGCGTGATGACGCCGGTGCGGCCCACCGACGCCAGGATGTCCTCGACAATCGTGTTCTCTTCGTGCGCCGGGAACTTGTGCGCCACCGCCCAGCGCGGCGCGCGCGACGTGAAACCCAACCGTTCGCGCGCGGCAAGATCATCGACTTTGTAAACGACGCCGTCGATTTCAAACGGCAGCCGCTCGCGCCGTGCGAGTATGTTCGCGTGATACTCGAGGCACTCGTCGGCGCCGTGCACGACGCGAAAAAATTCGCTTGCACGAAATCCCCAATCCTTGAGACGCTCGATCACCTGCGAGTAGCGCGGCGCCGCCGGGGCGGAAATATCGCCGAGCCCCCAGGGAAAGAAACTCAGCGGCCGCGTCGCGGTAATGCGCGAATCGAGCTGACGCAGGCTTCCGGCCGCGGCATTGCGCGGGTTGGCGAAGACTTTTTCCTCGCGGCTCAATTGCTCTTCGTTCAACCGCTTGAAATCCGCGATCGGTATGACGACCTCGCCGCGCACCTCGAGCACTTGCGGCCAGCCGCGCCCGTGCAGCTTCAATGGAATCGCGCGAATAGTACGCACGTTGGCGGTTACGTCCTCGCCGGTATAACCGTCGCCGCGGGTACTCGCTCGTGTCAGCACGCCATCCTGGTAGCGCACGTTGACCGACACGCCGTCGAATTTCGGTTCGGCGGTGTAGATCACGCCATCCTCGACCCCCAACCCCTTGCGCACCCGCGCGTCCCAATCCCGAAGCTCGGCGTCGTCCATGGCGTTGTCCATCGAGGTCATCGGCACCGAATGCTTCACCGCCGCGAACGCGGCGAGCGGCGCCGCGCCGACGCGTTGCGTCGGCGACTCGGGCGTCACGAGGTCGGGAAACCGCGCTTCGAGCGCCTGCAACTCCCGCAATAACCGATCGTACTCGGCATCCGACAGCACCGGATTGTCGAGAACGTAGTAGCGGTAGTTCGCCTCGTCGATGCCGGCCCGCAGCTTCGCCGCGCGCTTCGCCGCTTGGTCCTTTTCGATCATATGAATTCGTATCCGCAGATAAACGCAGATTTCCAAGAAATGAACACAGATAGGAAAGTGCGCATAGAACGAGACGACCCGGACCCGCGCTTCACATCTTGTCCTTCGACTTATCTGCGTTCATCTATGTTTCATCCGCGTTCATCTGCGGATCAAGAAGATATTCAGGAGAGACTTTCAGTCGACGGCGAACAGGCGCCGCGCGGCCTCGCTGCCGGGTACGATCCCGAACGAACGCATCTTGGCGTCGATGCCCTGGATCTGCGCGCGGATCGCGGCGATGCCTTTTTCGCTTAGCGGCTTTTGATCTTGGTCGAGCAGGCGCCCGCCGAGAAACGACGTCAACTGCTTCGCCGTTTCGATCATGTGATCGAATGTCGCCGCCGGATCCTGCGCCGTCGGCACGCTCATGCACAGCGTCAGTCCGCTCGCGCGAAAGTCATCCCACTCGGGGGTAAAACTCTCCGGCTTACCGACGTTCGTCAACCGGAACAGAACGTTCTGATCGGCGCGCTTGGTGAAGACGTTGCCGGCGTCGAGCGCCATGCCGACGCGTTCGGCCGCCGCCAGGATCGCGCGGCCTTTGAACGGCGCGTGCGGTTCGGCCGTCAGATTCACGCCCGCAATCACGTCGTGCGCGTCGTAGAATTGCTGCAAGTCACGCGCCCGTGTCAGTGCTTTGTCGAACGGTACCGACAGCTTCGTCAATCGGTGCAGACTGTCCGCGAGCTTCAGGCCGACTTGGACGAACGTATTCAGCTCGGTTTCGCCGATCGCACCGTCGGTGTTGATCAGTTGGATCGCGAGTTTCAAATCGCTGTACTGGGTCGCATCCGAGTCGTGCTGCACGACCGACCAGAAGTTCGTCTGGTAGCGCTGGCCGTACAGCTCGCGCGGATAGTCGAGCTTGTATTCGTTCTGTTTGTACACCGACAGCGCCGAACGCCGGCTCACCGGTCCGGGCCCGGGAAGAAAGATGATGAAGTCGATCGCCTCGAGCGGCTCCACGCGCACGCCGCGGCTGCGCGCCAACTCCGGTCCGGTGCCGGGCGGATCGAAACCGGGATTGAGATTGAGCGGGCGGTTGGCGACTTCCTCCAAATCGCCCAACACCGCGGCCAGCGCATGCGTCGACACGGGCGCGAGCGGTGAAACCGTTGCCTCGACGTCGCCCTTCAGGAATTTTCGCTCGGACTCGGCCGGCGCCGCCTGCGCCGATTCGCCGCCCCGCCCCATCGCCGGTTCGCGCCGCGCCGAGTCGACCGGCGCCGCCGATTCGGCCGTTCGACGCAAACCCCGGCGCAGCGAACGCGCGAAACGGCCCTTGTCGTAGGCGGTCAACGCGACCACGCCGACGATCACGATCCCGACCAGCAACAGGGCGTACTGCAAGTCCACTATGAACAACCGCTATAGCGACCCGACTCCCCCTCTCCCCTCGCGGGAGGCGAGACGGGGAACTCGCCGATGTCCAGTGGACATCGGCGCCGTCGAGCGGGCGCACGGAAGTGGGCGCGCCCCGGCGGGAATAACAAGGGGAGAGGGGGGAGTGAAGGGTCGGTACTGGGTCTCATCGTCACCGTAAACACCTCGGTATCACTGCGCGACCATTTGCATCGCCTGTTCGACGTCGACCGCCACCAGACGCGAAACGCCGGGCTCGGACATGGTCACGCCGAGCAGGATGTCGGCCATCTCCATGCTGATCTTGTTGTGCGTGACGTATACCAATTGGGTCCTGGACGCCATGGTCTTCAAGGTTTCGCAATAACGCTCGACGTTGGCGTCGTCGAGCGGCGCGTCCACCTCGTCCAGCAAACAGAACGGCGCCGGATTCAACTCGAAGATCGAAAACAACAGCGCCACCGCGGTCAGCGCTTTCTCGCCGCCGGAAAGCAAATGAATGGTGCTGTTGCGCTTGCCCGGCGGACGCGCCATGACCGTGACGCCGGCTTCGAGCAAATCATTTTCGGTCAGATCGAGATACGAACTGCCCCCGCCGAACAACCGCGGAAAGAACGCCTGGAAATTTTCGTTGACCTTGTCGAAGGTTTCCTTGAAGCGTGCGCGCGTCTCGCGATCCATCTTTCGAATCGCCTCTTGCAGCGTCGTGAGCGCCTGGTGGAGATCCTCCGCTTGCTTGTCGAGATAACCCTTGCGCTGCGATAGCTCCTCGAACTCCTCGATCGCGACCAGGTTGATGGGACCGAGACGCTCGATGCGCGCACCGATACGTTCGAGCCGCTCCTGCCAGTCGGGCTCGGCGGCTTGCGCCGGCATCTCGGCCAGCACCTGGGCCAGATCGGCGCCGCTTTCGCGCACTTGCTCGGCCTGCGTATCGCGGCGCACGCGCAATTCCTGGCGCGCCACGCGCTCGGTTTCGAGCACCGCGCGCGCCTCTTGTACTTCGCGATCCTGATCGGCCCGCGCGTGCTCGCGCTCGCGCAGCGACAGATCGATATCGCCGGCCGCGCGGCGCGCGTCGCCCAAGCGACTTTCGATCTCCAGCCGCCGGGTGAGTCGTGCGTTCAACTCGCTGCGAAGCTCGGCATCCGGCTCGACGTCATCGGTGAGCAGCGCTTTCAGTTCTTCGCGCCGCGACCGGAGTCGATCGAGCTGCCCTTCCAGTCGGGCGATGCTCGCATTGGTCGATTCCAACGCGGTCTGCACGGTGCGGCTTTCGATGTCGACGCCATGCGCACGCTCGCGCGCGGCCGCTTCCGCGCCGCGGGCGCTGAGCAAACGATCCTGCACCGTCTGGCGCCGGCCCTGCAATTCGCCGCGGCGCATGTCGTGCGCGCCGTGTTGGGTCTCGGCTTGCGCCAACAGCTCGCGCGCCGCATCGATTTCGGCCCGCTCACTCGCGGCCTGCGCATCGATTTCGGTCCGCTCGCGGCTGACTTGCGCGGCGCGCGCATCGAGCTGCGCCAGGCGCTCCTGTTCGTGACCGAGGCGTTCGCGATGCACGGCGCGCTCGCGATTGCGCTCGTTCAGCTCGCCGGTCAATTCGTCGCGGCGGTTCTCGAGTTCGTCGATCTGCTCGTCGACTTCCGCCAGACGTTTGGACAAGCCCTCGATTTCTTCACCCCGCTCTCCACATTGCGCTTCCAGCGTCTCGATTTCGCGCTCGCGCGCGAGCCAGCCGCGCTCGGTGCCGGCGGCGTTTTCCAGGCTGAGCCAATTGCGTCCGACCCAAGCGCCCTCGCGGGTAATGATCGATTCCGACGCCGACAACGATCCGCGCCTTGCTAGGGCCTCTTTCAGACTGGCCGCTGTCTTTACGCCTCCAAGCAACGGCTCAAGATCGATTTCCGACGTCACTTTTGCGAGCAACGCATCGCCCGGGGGCGCGTGCGCCGTCGCGGGTGCCGCCATGTCGAGCACTGTGAGCTGCGCCGGTTTCAGCTCGAGCAAGCCTTCGGTCGCGTCCTCGAGACGCTCGGCACATACCGCGGCAAGCCGTGCGCCGAGGACACGCTCGACCGCGGTTTCCCAGCCGCCGTCGACCTGCAGCCGATTCGCCAGCCGCGGCGCGCGATCGAGTCCGCGCGCGCGCAGCCACTCGACGATGCCGCTGTCGTGCCGCGCTTGCGCCGCCGCTTGCAGCTCGCGCAGGCTCGCGAGGCGCGCTTGTGCCGACTGCTGCTCGCCGCGTTGCGCGCTGAGTTCGTCGTCGATGTCGTCGCGCTGCGCGCGCAACGCCTGCGCCTGCGTGCCGTTGTCGCGCAGCCGCGCTTCCAGCGCCGTGCAAGCGCGATCGAACTCGCGCGCCGCATCGCGCGCGGTCTCCAAGCCGGCGCTCTGCAATTCGGCATCGACCTTCGCCGCTTCGTCCGACAGCCGCGCGCGCCGCTCCTGCAATTGCGCAATATGCGATTCGAGCTGATGAATGCGCGCGCTTTGAATTTCGCGCGTTTGCGCCGCGGCCGCCAGCGCGCGCGTTTCCGCTTCCCATTGCTCCTGCCAAGTCTGCATGGCGGCTTCAGCATCGGCGAGTTCGGCCGCCGCGCTCGCCGATGCACTGCGTTCCTTTTCGAGCGACGGCGCGATGTCACGGGCGCGCCGATCGAGCTCGGCGAGCCGTTGGCGGTCCGCGTTCCAGTGCGATTCGCTTTCAGCCCAGGTTCGATCCATTTGTTCCCGCTCCCGTTTCAGCGTTTCGCGCGTTTCGCGGGCGTGCTCGATCGCCTGTTCGAGCCGGGAGATTTCGGCGCCGATCGCGTAGTACTCCGCTTGCACCGCGTTCTGGCGATCGAGCGCCTCGGCGTGTTCGGCGCGCAAGCTTTCGATGCGCGCCTCGATCTCGCGTTGGCGCGCGAGCGCGGCTTCGAGCGCGGTCTCGTGGCCGCGAATCGTCGCGTCGTGCGCGATGAGCCGCCCATCCAGTTCGCGGTAGCGCAGCGCGATCAATTGCGCGCGCACCAGGCGCTCCTCGGCTTTCAGCTGCTTGTATTTGGCGGCGGCTTTCGATTGCTTGTCGAGGCGGGACAATTGCGTTCCGAGTTCCTGGCGAATGTCCTCGACGCGGGCCAAGTTCTCGTGCGTGTGTTTGATGCGCGTTTCGGTTTCGCGCCGCCGCTCCTTGTAGCGCGACACGCCGGCGGCCTCTTCGATGAAGCCGCGCAGATCCTCGGGCTTGGCCTCGATGATGCGCGTGATCATCCCCTGCTCGATGATCGAATACGCGCGCGGTCCAAGACCGGTTCCGAGAAAGATATCGGTGATGTCCTTGCGCCGGCAGCGGGTCTTGTTCAGAAAGTAATCGGACTGGCCGTCGCGCCCGGCTTCGCGACGAATGGCGATCTCGTTATAGGCGGCGTACTGCCCGCCCGCGCGGCCGTCGGTGTTGTCGAACACCAGCTCGACGAACGCGCGCCCCACGGGCTTGCGCGCGCTCGACCCGTTGAAAACGACGTCGGCCATGGAGTCGCCGCGCAGATTCTTGGCCGACATCTCGCCCATGACCCAGCGCACGGCATCGATGATGTTCGACTTACCGCAACCGTTCGGTCCGACGATACCGATAAGCGAGCCGTTGATGGGGATATGGGTGGGGTCGACGAAAGACTTGAAGCCGGCAAGCCGGATCGTTTTTAGCCGCATCGGGTCTGGGCGCTGGCGTGCTCTATTTAAGGTAGGGCAATTTTATAGAAGGATGCCGAACTTTCATACGCATCCGGCCGCGGACGCCCGGGAAGGCGCTGAGCGAACGCCGAGTCGCCGCCCCTGTCGGCGGCGCGCGTCAGGTCAACCGCGGCGCGAGCATTATTCCGCGGCGAATGGCGGCGAGCGGCGCATCGTCGCTGAAAACAACGCCGCGGCCGTTCGCGGCGACGCCGAGGCGGCGCCAGAGGGCCGGCAGATCGACCGGGGCGGGAGCGTCCCTCATCTCCCGATAGAGCGTCATCAGCACCGGAACGCCGGTCGCGGCGTCGCCGAGTCGAAACGCCTTCGTGATCGGCCAGGTGGTTTCCATGTTGCCGCCGGCCGCGAGTATCGCGCGCAGCGCGTCCTGCAACCCTTTGCGGTTTCCCGTGCGGTCGCGAATCCCGACGTCGGCGAGCAGACAGAACAGCGCGCCGCCCCAGTAGGTGCGGCCCCACGTCGGTGTGTGATCGAGCCCGCGGTCCCCGTCCTTCGGCAAACCGTTCGGCATGCCGTCGACCATCCCGGCCCACAGTTCATCGGCGCGCATGCGCCCCGCCTGCACGCGCGCGATACCTTCGACGTACGTCGCCAAGCCTTCTTCGATCCAATGATGGCGACGCGGCACCGAGGGAAACGCGAGATGCACCATTTCGTGAACCAACACCCAATCGCGGTCGAGTTGCCGCTCGCTCGTGTCGCGCCCGACGCGCACGCGAATCGCCGCGCCCGCGTATCCGAACGCGTTGCCGGATCCCACGCCGCCACCGCCGTAGGGCACGACCAAGAGCCGTGCGAGCGGAACCGGAAAGCGCCCGTAATACACGGCGACCGTCTCGGCCGAGGACTTGATCCAGCTCAGGATGCGCGGTTTCGGCAACTCGAACTCCCCGGGCGCAAACGCCGCTTGGATCTTGCCGCCGGATAGTTCGATCGTGGTCGTCGGCAACTCATCAAACGCCGCGTACGGCATGCCGCCACGTAGGTAGCGCTGCGCGCTCGAATCGGCATCCTGCGCACGCAGGCCGCGCCAACTGACAAACAGTCCCAGTCCGCCCAGTAGCAGCGCGCGGCGCGTCGGGGAAATCGCGGACTCGGTGACCGTTGCTCTCGAAGGAGACGTCGGCTTGTGCGGCATGGCGTCGCGCCCTGTGTTCAGATTTTCCGGTGATACAATCTTAGTGATGGCTCTTCCGACGTCGTTCACGCGCCCGGATGGTTAAGTCGCCGAGCAAGGCTCTCGAAACGTTCGCGAATCCGCAGCCGGATCGCGACTATCTGATCGAGATAGAAACCCCGGAGTTTACCTGCCTTTGTCCGAAGACGGGCCAACCCGATTTTGCCACGTTACAACTCGAGTATGTTCCCGACAAGCTTTGCGTCGAACTCAAGTCGCTCAAACTTTACATTTGGTCGTATCGCAACGAAGGGCATTTTCACGAAAAGGTAACGAACACGATATTGAGCGACTTGGTCGCGGCGACGAAGCCGCGCTACATGCGCGTGCAGGCGAGCTTCAACGTGCGCGGCGGACTCTATACGACGGTTCATGCCGAACATCGCATGCCCGGGTGGACCGAACCGCCGCCACCGCCGGAAAATCTTCCGCGCGTCAAGCAAGACGCCCGCACCGTCGACGCGCCATCGGGTAAGCGCGAATCCACGGCGGCACCGACGCCGGCGCCCGCGCCGAAACGAGAAGATTCGGGCGCGAAGAACGTTGCCGCCGAAACGCCCCCGACAACTGACGTCGTCGCCGAAACCGAACCACCCGATCCGATTCCGCTCGCCCGCGGTCCGCGTTCAAGTCGCTTTCGCATGCTTGCCCGAACGCGCGAGGGCGCGACACCGCCGGCGGCCGTCGCGGCGGTCGCGCCGCCGCCACCGGCCGCGCCGCCGCGCGACCTATATATAGGGATCGACATCGGTACCTCCGGTGCGCGCGCCGCCGCCCTCGACGCACACGAAAAAATACTCGCATTCACTGAAGCCGTGCTGCCGGCGTCCGCACGTCACGACCGGCAGGTCACCCAGGATCCGGGCGATTGGTGGAAGGCAACCAGTGCCGCGCTAAAGGAGCTGCTGACGAAAATCGACGCGACGCGCGTGCATCGTATCGCCATCGCCGGAACCTCCGGCACGCTGGTGATGTGCGATAAGAAAGGCGCGCCGGTATCGCCGGGGTTGATGTATAACGACAACCGCGCGCACGCCGAGGCCGAACGTATCGCCAAGGTCGCGGACGATTTATCCGCCGCGTTCGGTGCGAGCGGCAGCCTGGCCAAACTTTTGTGGCTGCAAGAAAAGAAGAACAACGCGCGCGCGGCACATGCGCTGCATCAGGCGGACTGGATCGCCGGCCGCTTGGCCGGCAATTTCGGCCACAGCGATTACCACAATTGCCTGAAGCTCGGCTTCGATCCCGAACAAATGGCCTGGCCGGGTTGGATTGGATCCCTCGGCGTCGCGGAAACACTACTGCCCAAAGTGCACGCACCCGGCGACGTCATCGGAACCCTCAGCGCGAGCGCCGCGACCGTTTTCGGTTTGCCGCCGGAAACGGAAATCGTCGCCGGCACGACCGACAGTGTCGCGGCGTTCATTGCCGCCGGCGGCGACAAGCCCGGGCACGCCGTCACGGTACTCGGTAGCACGCTCGCGTTGAAATTACTCGGCGAGCGACGCATCGTGTCGCCGCAAAACGGCGTGTACAGCCACCGCCTCGGTCGCTACTGGCTCGCCGGCGGCGCATCGAACACCGGCGGCAACGTGCTGCTGCAATACTTCAGCCTCGAACAAATCCAAGAGATGACGCCGCTGCTCGATCCGGATACCCCCACCGACCTGAACTATTATCCGCTCGCCGAGCCCGGCGAGCGCTTTCCCATCAACGATCCGCGCATGCCGCCGAAACTCGAACCGCTGCCGAGCGACAGCGTGATGTTCCTGCAAGGTATTCTGGAAGGAATGGCGAACATCGAAGCACAAGGCTACGCCGCATTGGCCGATCTCGGCGCGCCGCGCGTCAGCGCGATCTGGACCGCCGGCAGCGGCGCGCAAAATCCCGGTTGGACCAAGATCCGCGAACGCACGCTCGGCACCAAACTCAAAAAGGCGCGCTCGGAACACGCCGCGGTCGGCGCCGCGCTGATCGCCGCGGGCGTTCTGCAAAAGCGTTTCGCTTGACCTGACCCGGCTGCGCCATCGCGCGCTTTTGTCTCGTCAGCGCGCGGGCCGGGGACGCGAGCGCGGTCAGCCGCTCACGTCGGTGAATCGCGAAAGCGGCACGTCGCAACCAATCCAGACGGAACCGCGATACGACTGCAGAAGTCTTGCAGCGCGGCGCGCGCGCCGGCGTGGCGCCATACGGCGATTATCTCGATCGCCGGTTTGCCGTCGACAGCGATCGACTCACGCGGCGCCGGCGTTTTTTCGGCGATGCCGACATGGCGCAGATAGATGGCGGGGCGATTTGGTAGTTCGCCGCGCAGGGGTAAGCGCTCGAACGCCTCGCCGACGGCGCCGGGCGCAAGCCGCAAACGCAGCGGCAGCGGTCGTTCGGCATCGATAATTTCGCCGATCACCAGTCCTTCGTTTGCGATCGCGAAGGCGCGGCCGATCTCGGCGAGCCCGACGCCGACGACCTCCATGCGCTCTCGATCGAGCGTCAAGCGCCACCGCTCCTCTTGCTCGGCGGTGGAAACAACGTTGTCGACGCCCGGAATTGCGCGCAGGGAAACCAACAGCGAGCGAACCACCGTATTGAGACGCCGCGGGTCGTCGCCGTGCAATCGCAACGTGAACCCGCCGGCGGCGGTATCGGCGGTTGGCAATGCGTAAGCCGAAGCGATGGTCGCGGCGAGCGCCAGCAGCGCGACAACCGTCGCGAACGCCGTCGAACGCCGAACGGCGTCGGGCGCGGCATTTACGTCGGCGTGCTCTGCGGGGGTCTCCTCGGCCCGGGTCAGCCACGGACTCAGCAACCATCGAACAACCACCGCGACGCCCAACCCGATGGAAAAGGCGGCGGACGCCTGGGCGTTCACGGCCAATACCAGCACGGCCGCCCAAGCGATCAAACCGACGCAGGCAACGCGCCACATATCGACGGCCTCGAACCGGGACACCATGAGAACCGTCAGGGGTGCGGCCGCGAGGATCAAGCCCAAAGCGGTCGCCGCGTTGAGCGCGAGGCCGCTTTGCGCGAGCAGCGCCAGCGATAGCGCCAACCACGCCGCGACGGCGGCGGTCGTATAAAGCACGATTCGGACACGGAAGAACGTCGCGACAACAATAAGAATCGCGGCGAGACCGATGCCGGCGGGTTGCACAACGGCGAGGAGCCAGCGCCTGCCGGCCCGCGCTTCATCGTGCAGCACGTAAATGGCGGCGCCGCCGGGCACCAAGCCGTTGGCGCGAAGCCAAGCCAGATGCGCCTGTGCGCGTTCGGCGACGTGCGCCGCGTCGCTCGGGTGGCGCGGAAAAACTTCGACGCGCACCGCCGGCGAGTTTTTATAGGCCAGCGGCGGCGGTCGCGAGGCATTCACGATCGACACGCTGGCGACTTCGGCCAACGCGATCGACCCGCCGCCCGGCATTCGCACGGCGCGCGCGGCGACCGACTCCACGCTGCCGGACGGCGCCATGACGCGGGCGGTTCCCTTTCGACGCGGCGCGCTATCGCGTCGGCGCGTCGCGTCGGTGATATCGTCGAAGGAAAGCCCGAGCCCGGCAAGCCGGCGCGGATCGGGTTGGATCAGAATCTCGCGCTGCGCTGCACCGACGGTCGTCACCGACGCGACATCGGCGAGCTCGCGCAACGGATCCGCCAACACGTTCTTGACCCAGCGCAGCAGATCGTCCGACAGCACGGTCGCCGTGATCACATACACCACGGCCGGCGGATCGTACGCGTGATCGACGGAAAGTGTCGGCGCCTTCATACCGCGCGGCAAGTCCACAATCGATTGGGCTAAGCGCTCGCGGGCGACAATCAGCATACGATCGCGATCGGCGCCGGCGCGCAACTGAAGTAGAACGTCGGCGGCGCCGGCGCGGCTGCGCGACTCGATATCGCGCAGACCGGGTAGCGGCGCCAGCGCGGATACCAATTTTGTGGTGACCGCCGCCTCGACGGTCGCTGCGCCGAAACCGGGCAGCTCGGCGCGCACCTCAAGGCGCGTCGTTCCCGGTATCATCAACCGATCGATCGACGGTCGCGCGGCGACCGTGGCCGAAAGCGCCGCCAGAACGATCAGTATGAGCGCGGTTGCGCGCGGATAGCGCGCCGGCCAGTCGCCCACACGGCGCAGCGCGCGCGAGATTTCCGCCGCCGTCACGGGCGCGGCGTTAGCAAGGGCTCGAGCTCGGCGAGCGCCCGGCGGTAGACGTCGCGTTTGAAAAGAATGATTTCATCGAGCGCGCTCCAGTACTCGATCCAGCGCCAGCCGTCGAACTCGGGACGCCCGGCGCGGTCGAGACAAACGTCGGCGTCGCGGCCGATCAGGCGCAGCAAGAACCAAATCTGCTTTTGCCCGCGAAACGCGGCGTTCGGGACGCGGCGGCGGTAGTCCTCGGGAATGTCGTAGTGCAACCAATCGCGCGTGCGCCCGAGCACGTCGACGTGCGATTCGCTCAAACCGATTTCCTCGTACAACTCGCGAAACAGCGCCTGCTCCACGCTCTCATGGGGCTTCACGCCGCCCTGCGGGAACTGCCAGCCGTCGCGGCCCGCGCGCCGGGCCCACAAAACGCTGTTTTCCGGATTGCAGAGCACGATTCCAACGTTGGGCCGGTAACCGTGTTCGTCTATCATTGACTGCCTCCGTCGGCCGAACGCGACAGATAATACCTATAATAGTCTCGCCTTTTCCAGAAACCGCCCGGCCCGAATCGTCGCACACCTCGCATGGCGCTCGCTATCTTCGATCTCGACCACACGCTGCTCGCCGGTGACAGCGACCACGCCTGGGGGGACTTCCTGATCGAGCGCGGCGTGGTCGACGGCCCTGCGCATCGCGCGGCGAACGACCGCTATTACGCGCAGTACCAGGCGGGAACGCTCGATATCCTGGACTACCTCGCCTTTGCGCTGGCACCGCTCGCGCGCCTCGACCGCGGCACGCTCGATCGGCTGCACGCGCAATTCATGGAAACGCGGATCAAGCCGATGGTGGCGCCGGGAACTCCCGCGTTACTCGAAAAGCATCGCGTGCGCGGCGATACCCTGATCATCATCACCGCCACCAATCGGTTTGTCACGGCACCGGTGGCACGGCTCCTCGGGGTCGAACATTTGATCGCGACCGACCCGGAGGAGCGCGACGGCCGTTACACCGGTCGCGTCGCGGGAACGCCGTGCTACCGCGAAGGCAAGGTCACGCGGCTGCACGCCTGGATGCGGGAACATGGAGCGAATTTGACCGATAGCTGGTGCTACAACGATTCGCACAACGACTTGGCGTTACTCGCCGAGGTTGAACACCCGGTTGCGGTCGATCCCGACCCGAGGCTGCGACGCGAAGCGCTGGTGCGCGGCTGGTCTGTCATCAGCCTGCGTTAACCGCGCTCGACCGGTCGGCGGGGCGTTATCGACGTCGCCAACGACGACCGACATCGATAAGGACCGCGCCGCGAGGACGAAACGATTGCCCGTAAAAACCAGAATCGACGGGTGCTTTTGTAGTATGCGAGGTAGCCGCTCGCTATACTGGGTTTCTTTGTGGCGTGGTCGTCCCCACATAACCGGCATATGGCAGCCTACCCCTCTCGACTTCGCATGCACGCTAGTTCCCGCCTTCGTGGTCTGTTCAACCGCAATCGGCTAACGGGCACGTTGCGCGCTCGGCTGACGGTCGCGATTTCCGCGGTTGGTCTTTTGGCGGCGGCGTTCGGCGTCGGTGCCCTCGCCATGCATGCCGCAACGAGCGAACTGCAAACGCAGCGGACGGTCGCCCGCGGGGTATTGCAAATACTGACGACCACGGTGCGGGTGACGCCGCGCGCGCAATACGCCGCGACACTCGCCGACATCGCCCGCAATCCCGGCGAGGAAACGGCGATCGCGGCGATTCGAATCACCGATGTGAACGGCGCGACGCTGTACGAGTATCGGGGTGAAGATCAAGCGGCGGCCTGGTACACGCGGTTGCTCGCGCCCGAAACGTCGTCGCCGCGTCGCCTGCAATCGTCTGCCACGGATAGATCCGGCACGCTGCGATTGGAACTAACGCTGGCGAACGCGCCGATCAATGCCGCGATTCGCGACATCACCGTGCGTGGCACCGTCGCGACCCTGGCGCTGCTGCTGGTTACCTTGGCCGTCGCCTCGGCGCTGCTATTTCGCTTTACCGCGCCGCTTAAGCCGCTCACCGAATGGGCACGCGAGTTTTCGCGCGGCAACTGGAAGCCGAGCGTACCGCTGATCCCATCGCGCAGTCGTGAGATTCATGAACTCAACCAGGCGTTCACCGACGGCTCCGCCGCGATGCGCCACTACATCAACAGCCTCTCCGAGGCACACGAGCTGCTCGAACACGGCGATACGCAACTGCGCAAGCTGATCGACAGCATGCACGAGATACTGTTCGAGCTCGACCCGCAGGGCGGTATCGTGTTCTTGAATCCGGCGTGGGAGCGCCTGACCGGCTTTAAGGTCGACGACACGCTCGGCCGGAAATTCAGCGATTTTCTGCTGGACGACGAGGCGATCCGCGACTTCACCGCGCCGCGGCTCGCCGAGCTGCACGAACACGGGCGCGAGCTGTCGCTGCGCACGGCGGACGCTAAGCGCCTATGGGTCAGCATCGATGCCGACGCGCAGCGCGATGCGAGCGGTAACTTCGCAGGCGTGATCGGCACGCTCGGCGACATCACCAAGAGCGTCGAGCTGAACCGTCTGCTCAGCCGCTACCAGGACGAGCTGTACCATATGTCCGTTACCGATCCACTGACCGGGCTGTACAACCGCCGCCACTTCGACGGGCAACTCGAAGTGATCCTGTCCGATCATCTGGGCAAGGGTCGCTCGGTATGTTTGCTGCTGATCGACCTCGATGGCTTCAAATTCATCAACGATACCTACGGCCATCCGTTCGGCGACGAGGTGTTGCGCACGACGGCGCAGCTGCTGCGCCAGTTGGTGCGGCGCAACGACTACATCGCCCGGCTCGCCGGCGATGAATTCGCCATGGTGCTAAAGAACACCAACCTCGACAACGCCACCCGGATCGCCCATAAGCTGCACCAGGAGATCAGCCGCACGCGCGTGCCGCTGCCGGTCGGGAGCATGCAGCTGCAGTCGTCCATCGGCGTCGCCGAAGCGCCGACCCACGGCCGCAAGGCGCAGGAACTCGTGAGCGCGGCCGACGTTGCGCTCTACCAAAGCAAACGCCGCGGTCGCAATCGCATCGAGGTACTCGCGCCCGACGTCAGCCAGGCGATGATGTCGATATTCAATCAGGGCTTTCAGTTACGCACCGCGCTCGAAGAAGGAAACATTCACCCTGCGTTTCAACCGATTTGCGATATGAAAAGCGGCAAACCGATCGCCTACGAAGTGCTGGCGCGCATGCGTATCAACGGCTCGGTGATCCAAGCGCACGAATTCATCGCCGTCGCCGAGGAACTCGGCCTGACGCGCGACGTCGACCTTCACATTATCCGCAGCGCGCTGGCGCTGGCACCGCCGGGTCAGGCGCTGTTTCTGAACGTCGATTTGACGTCGTTCAACGATCCGGGATTCGTCAACGAGCTGAGCGCATTGCTCAAGCCGGCGTGCGAGAGCGGTCGCGCCATTACCATCGAGATTACCGAACGTGAATCGATCCCGTTGAGCGACACGTTGCGCCGCGACATCCAGGCGCTGCGCGCGCTCGGCTGCAAACTGGCGCTCGATGACTTTGGCAGCGGCTACTCAACGTATAACTTCCTCAATCAGTTCCAGCCGGACTATCTCAAGATCGAGGGATCTTTCGTGCGCGGCATGATCACCAATGAAGCGGATCGCAAGATCGTCGCGCACATTCACGAGTTGGCGCAGTCGTTCGGCATGCAAACAATCGCCGAAAGCGTCGAGAACGAGGAAACGCGCCGCGCGCTGAGCGAGATCGGCATCGGTAACGCGCAAGGGTTGTTCTACGGCGCGCCGCGTTTGACCGCTTGATTCAACCGATTTCCCGAGGCCATTGCTTTTCGCCGCGCGTTTGCGAAGAATACGCGCCCGGTTGGACGGAATTTGTCCAACAGGCAAAGTTCTCTCTCACGTTATTCTTCCTTTGAAGGTAAACACTTCCATGAAAAAGTACGCAGTAGTAGCTGCGGCCCTATTGGCTCTTGCGGTCGTTGGTGCTTGTCAGAAAAAGGAACAGAAACCCGCGGAGGCGCCGGCTGCCGCCGCGCCGGCAACACCTACCGCACCGGCGACCGACGCAGCGAAGCCCGCTGAACAAGCCGCACCGGCAACACCTGCTCCCGCCGAGCCGGAAAAGAAGTAAGTTCGAGTTAGTCGTAGTATCTCAGTGCGACCAGCCCATCGTTCGCGGCGGGCTGGTTTTCTTATTTCAACAGCCCGCGCCCGCCGCGTTGCGCGTAGGAGAAACGCGGCGAGCGAACGAAAAAGCCATCAAACGTTTTTCATGTTGACAGGCTGAACTCACCGCCACTATAGTTGCGTCGCTTTGAAAGTTGCTTCAGGTGTTTCGCGCGCAGGCGTTTTCACACTGCGCGCGAGATGAAACGGGAAGCCGGTGCACCTTCTTTGGTAAGGCCGGCGCTGCCCCCGCAACGGTAAGCGAGTTGACTGGAAGAGTCCTTCGCGGACTTTTTCGAGCGGATCACGAGCCACTGCCCCGCCGCACTGGTGGGATGGGAAGGCGATTCGCAGGCCACAAGCCACTCGCGAGCCCGGAGACCGGCCTGAAGCCCCAGTGGGTGTTGCGGCGGGCGACATGGGCGACGGTTGATCCCATCGCGCTGTTTTTCTCCGCACATCTCGGCTCAAACCCGCGCGGGTGCGCGCGGCTTGCGGAGAAGAACAATGAAATATCGTACCGCCGGTTTCGGCGTCGTGCTTTTCGCGCACGTCAATCTGGCTCTCGGTGAATCTGATCCTGTCCGTGCCGATCCCATCGTCGTCACCGCGACCCGTACGGCTCAAACCGCCGATGAAACGCTCGCTTCGGTCACCGTCATCACTCGGGAAGAAATCGAGCGCCGCCAACCGCAGAATATCGTTGACTTGTTGCGCACGCAGGCGGGCATCGACCTGACGCGATCCGGCGGGCCGGGCGGAGACGTCGCCCTGTTCATGCGCGGCACCAACAGCAATCACACGTTGATCCTGATCGACGGCGTGCGGGTCGCGTCACTGAACAGCGGTACCTTCGACTGGCGCAGTCTCTCCATGGCGCAGATCGATCGCATAGAGATCGTCCGCGGACCGCGTGCCAGCCTGTACGGTTCCGATGCCATCGGGGGCGTCATCCAAATCTTCACGCGTCGACCGAACGGCGTCGATGTCGCGCTCGGCGCCGGCAGTCGGGACACGCGCCGCCTTGAAGTGGCATGGGGCAACGACGGCGATACACGTATATTCGCGACGGGATCGCACTTCGACACCGACGGATTTTCCGCGCAAAATGAGCGCGGCGGCTCGTTCGATCCGGACAACGACGGCGAACGCGAACAAGCGGTCTCAGCCGGATTCGAGACGGCTCTCGCTCGAAACGCGCGTCTACAAGTCGTGGGGCGCCAAAACCGCGGAACCGCGGAGTTCGACGTCGGCGAAAGCGACATTGACAATGAAAGCCTAAGTGCGCGAGTCGAACACGCGACAACGACGCACTGGAGACAGTCACTGAGCCTTGGATTGTTCGGCGACCAGCTGGTGACGCGTTCGGCGTTCCCTTCCGATATACGCACCAAACGCCGCACGGTCGATTGGCAAAACGACGTTACGATCGGCGAGCAATCGATCGTCACGGCCGGTTTGGCCTACGCCAAGGAATCCGGCACGAACGTCGATCAGTCGACCGCCGTAACGCTGTTCGATCGGTCACAGACAAGCCGCGCCGTATTCGCGCTTTGGCAACAACGGATCGAAAGCGGCAACGTACAGCTCGCCGGCCGCTACGACGACTACAGCAGCTTTGGCAGCCATGGAACCTGGAGCGCCGCGTACGGCTGGATGCCCGCGACCGCAGTACATGCATGGGCTTCGTTCGGCGCCGCGTTTCGCGCACCGTCGCTCAACGATCTGCATCACCCCGGCTTCGGCGGTTTCTTTGCGGGCAATCCCGACTTAAGGCCCGAGCGCTCGCGCACGGCGGAAATCGGCTTTCGACGCCGGCTGGAAACTGGGCAAATTTCAACGTCGCTGTTCGCAAGTCGTATCAGCGATCTGATCGCGTTCGAGGGGCCGATGTCACAGGCGATCAACATCTCAAAAGCCAGCGCACGGGGCGTCGAGCTCGAACACAGCCACCGCGCCGCCCAATGGTTTTTTTCAACGGCAATCACGTTGCAGCGGGCGCGCAACGAGGATACCGGCAGCCCGCTCATTCGCAGGGCGGACGAAAAGCTGTCTTTCCTCGCGGAGCGTCAACTGCCGCGCGGCGCCGTCGGCGCCGAGCTGGTCGCCTTAAGCAAACGCCGCGACATCAATGGAGACGTCGCCGGCTACGGCGTCGTGAATCTCACCGCACGTCGAGCCGTGCATAAGGCGATCTCGCTCGAAGCTCGGCTGGAAAACATCTTTGATAAGCAGTACCAAATCATCGACGGGTTTAACACGCCCGGACGATCGGTGTTTGTGACATTGCGATACCACCCAATGACCTCCCAGTAATAAAAGGAACCATGGACATGCCGACACTTTCCAAACGCCATCAGCTCGCTATCGGAATAACGCTGTTTTTTCTCACGGCCGCGACGCGCGGATACCATTTCGTCGAGATCCAGCAGACACTGCCGAGCGCGTCGTGGGCGGCGTATTTTCTTGCCGGGGTATATCTCCAACCGGTATGGGTATTGCCTGCGCTCCTGGGGTGGACGGGTTTGCTGGATTACACCGCCATCGCCTGGGGCGGCGTCAACGATTTTTGCACTTCGCCCGCGTACGCTGCGCTGATCCCCGCTTACGCGTCGCTCTGGCTGGCCGGCCGCTGGTACGCGGCCCGACATCGCTTTCAAATCTCGACGTTAGTGCCCCTAAGCGTTAGCGTGTTCGTCGCGACGGTCGTCTGCGAGTTGATTTCGAGCGGAAGCTTTTATTTCTTTTCGGGGCGCTTCGCCGCGCCGACATTCGTCGAATTTGTCGCTCGCGAGGCGAGTTACTTTCCTAGGTCGCTGGCCGCGATCTTTTTCTGGATCGGCGCGGCGGCCGGGATCCACGCGATCGGCGTCGCGCACACGGCGACTCGTCAGCAACATTCACCTTGATCCGGGCGTGAAGACGCTGATCCTCGGCGGCATTCGTTCGGGCAAGAGCCGACTGGCCGAATCGCTTGCCGCCGGCGGCGGTTTACCCGTCACCTATGTTGCAACCGCGACCGGCGATGACGATGAAATGCGAGCCCGAATCATGGCGCATCGGCGGCACCGACCGACCGATTGGACCGTCGTCGAGGAACCCCTTTCCTTGGCAAACGCGTTAGGTTCTTTGGCGCAAGCCGGTACGTGCGTAATCGTGGATTGTCTGACGCTATGGCTCACCAATTTACTCCTCGCCCGCGATGATCACCTGCTCCGTCGCGAACGAGATTCGTTGCTGGAACTACTCCCAAACCTCTCTGGGACCCTGATCTTAGTGAGCAACGAAACAAACCTCGGCGTGGTCCCGGCGGACTCGCTCAGCCGCCGCTTCTGCGACGAGGCCGGCCGGCTACATCAAGCGTTGGCGCAGCGCTGCGAACGCGTCGTGTTCACCACCGCCGGCCTGCCGCACGTGCTGAAGGGAGCACCGCTGTGAAAGAAAACTTTGAATGGCTGCGGTTATCCACCAAGCGGCCCAGCGATTCGATGCGGCTACGCGCCGAAAATCGCCAACGGACCTTGACGAAACCTCTCGGCGCACTGGGCCGGCTGGAGCACCTTGCCTCGCAACTGGCCGCCTTGCAGGCAACCGACCGGCCTCGCGTCGACGCCGTTCATATCGTGGTATTCGCCGCCGACCACGGTGTCGCGACGCAAGGCGTATCCGCGTATCCACAGGCCGTTACCGGCGAGATGATTCGAAACTTCGCGCACGGCGGCGCGGCGATCAACGTATTGGCGCGCGAGTTGGGGGCGACGATCGAGATCGTCAATCTCGGAACGGTCGATCCAATGGGTCCGCTCGATCACGTGCGGGATGCGCGAATTGGCCCCGGCACCGCCAACTTCGTACACGAACCGGCTATGCGTCTCGACCAACTCGCAGACGCCCTCGCGAGCGGCCGAATGGCGGTCGAGTGCGCGATAACCGATGGCGTCGAGCTTTTCATCGGCGGCGAGATGGGCATTGGCAACACCACGGCCGCGACCGCTCTCGCGTGTGCGGTGTTGAACATGGAACCGGAGTCGCTTGCCGGCCCCGGAACCGGTCTCGATCCGGTGGGCCTTGCAAGAAAGATCGACGTCATTCAACAGGCGCTCGCTCGACATCGGGACCACGTACACGCTCCGCTGGAGGCATTGCGCCGCCTCGGCGGCTTTGAGATTGCGGCGCTCGTGGGCAGCTACGTTGCCTGTGCCCAGCATGGCTTGCCTGCGCTGGTGGACGGTTTTATCGCAACCAGCGCCGCGCTCGTCGCCGTCAGGATAACTCCGGAAGTACGCCCGTGGCTGTTGTTCGCGCACGCATCCGCCGAACCCGGGCATCGTGCGCTGCTGGCGGCACTCGACGCGCAGGCGCTGCTCGACCTCGGTTTGCGACTCGGCGAAGGCAGTGGTGCCGCGGTGGCGGTACCCCTGCTTCGAATGGCATGCTGTCTTCACACCCAAATGGCAACCTTCGCCGACGCCGGCGTTTCGCAACGCGCCGCGGGTCATGGTTGACGAGAAACACGCGTCGGTTTTCATGCTGCGCCACGGAGAGGTTGCGGGTGGTTCGCGCTATCGCGGCGTCACGAATGATCCGCTAACGTCCGCCGGTTGGCGACAAATGTGGGATGCAACGCGTCGTATTCCACTACCGGAGATGGTTATCACGTCGCCGCTCGCGCGCTGCGCCGAATTCGCCGGTGCGTTCGCCCGGCGTCATCGCCTGCCGCTGCGAATCGACGCACGGTTTCGCGAGCTCGATTTTGGCGCGTGGGAGAGGCGCACCGCCGACGAGATCGAACGAATGTCGCCCGACGCGCTCGGCGATTTCTACCGAAATCCCTGGCAATTTAGGCCGCCGGGCGGCGAACCGTTGGAAGCCATGTGGACGCGCGTGCAGGCCGCGTGGCGCGAAATATGCTCGCTGCAAATCTCCGCGTTAACCGTTACGCACGGCGGCCCTATGCGCGTTATTCTGTGCAGCGTCCTTCGTCTGGCGCACGAGCAGTTGGGTCAGATCCACGTTCCGCACGGCTCGGTATACCGAATCACGATACCTTTTAACTGCCGGGCGCTGCTGGCAAATACTGCCGCGCGATGAAAGCGCTACTTCCATTTTTCATCGCCCTGCAGTTCCTGACGAGAATTCCTTTGCGCGTCCCGGAAGCACCGCCGCGAACTGTCGCGCGCTCCCTGGCTTACTACCCGCTCGTGGGCCTCATCCTCGGGGTACTCATCGCGGGGTTGAATTCGTGGCTCTCCGACGGGCCCGCTCCCTTGCGGGCGGCGCTCGTATTGACTCTGTGGGTTGTGCTTACCGGCGCGCTGCATCTCGACGGGTTCGCCGATAGTGTCGATGCCTGGGTTGCCGGCCGCGGTGAACAAGCTCGCACGCTGGCCGTGATGAAGGACCCCCACAGTGGACCGATGGCGGTGGTCGCGGTGACGATACTGTTGCTGCTCAAATTCGCCGCCCTTGAAAACCTGTCCGGCACTGGCGGACCCACACTCGCGTGCATACCGTTGCTGGCGCGAAGCGCCATCCCACTCCTGTTCGCCACGACACCCTACGTCCGCCCCGGCGGCCTTGGTTCCACGCTCGCCTCGGGTCAGTCACGCGCACTGAACATCGCGGTCTACTCGTTAGCCATGTTGGCAACGATCGGCGTTGCCGGGTGGAGCGGACTCTGGCTTGTGCTCGTACTTGCTAGCGTGTTCTTCGTTCTGCGACACGCAATGATAGGCCGCCTCGGCGGCACGACGGGCGACACGGCAGGCGCGCTGGTCGAAATGAGCGAAGCCGCCATGCTGGTGGCACTTGCGCTCTACCCGGCTCAACAGTTCTGACTGTGGAGCGAATACGTGCGAAACGACCGGGCGCTTGTCGAGTCGGTGTGCTGTGAACCAAGGAACGATCCGTAACATACGAATGCACGGTTTATCTCGGATGCGAATCTTGGGATTCTCGCTAGCTTCACTTTGCGTTCACGCCGGGCTAGTTGCGTCACTATCTGGAAAGACGACACTGAGCCCCGGAGCGACAACGCGGACGCTCTTGTCGGTCGAGCTGCAACTCGCCGAACGGCGTACCGACGAAGCGCCAAGCCGAACGGCGTCGGCAAGAACCCCGAAGCCGCCCGCGCCGATACAGCCCCTTTCCCCCTCGAAAAGCGCTACGCGGCGATCGGCCACGCTAGCGATAACGGACCGGAAACCGACGGCTTTACCCGAGCATCGGTCATCTCCAACTTCGGTCTCTGTCGCGTCATCTGAAACAGAAAGCGCGGTTGCACCGCCGAGCAGCAGCATTTTGAAAACCGAACAAGCTCAGCCCCCTCTAGGCGAGCCGGCACGTGCGCGGATTCGGACGCTGTTATTGGACGATATCGCACGCCGACTGGCATATCCTCCGATCGCGCGGCAGCGGGGTTGGGGGGGACGCGTGTTGCTGTCGGTGACGATCGACCCTCAGGGACTACTGAAGGCGATCCATGTCGCTCAAACCTCGGGGTATGATGTGCTCGACCGGTCGGCGGTGAATACGATGCAGGAAATCAAACGACTGGCGGACGCACAACCCTGGCTCGACGGCGGCGACATGGAGATCGAGCTCCCGGTGATATATCGTCTCCACGACTAGGAAACCGTTATGGGCAATCGTCTTTCCAAGATTTACACGCGAACGGGCGACGACGGCATGACCGGTCTCGGCGACGGCACGCGCGTCCCGAAAGACGGCGTGCGGGTCGAGGCGTACGGCACCGTGGATGAATTAAATAGCGCGCTTGGCGTGGCGCTCACAAAGAATCTGCCGGCCGACGTACGCGGCGCACTCGCAACCGTTCAGCATGAACTGTTCGACTTGGGCGGTGAACTCTGTATTCCAGGCCGAGAGGCGATTCACGAAGAGCAAGTGGAGAGGCTTGAACGAACGCTGGATTCCCTCAATGCAAAGCTCGCGCCGCTCAAGGAATTCGTTCTTCCCGGCGGCGGCGAACCGGCTGCCCTGCTTCATTTCGCGCGCACAATTTGTCGGCGCGCGGAGCGCGCGACAGTTCGCCTTGCTCGCGAGGAGACGATCAACCCGGTCGCACTCAAATATTTAAACCGTCTTTCGGATCTGCTTTTTGTGGCCGCGCGCTACGCGAACACAGCGGCCGGCGTGCCGGAAATTCTGTGGCAGCCGACGCAGCGACCTTGATCGCCGGCCGCTGGTGGCGCGCCTCCTCAATCGCCGCACACGCGCGTTCGGCACCGTCGAGCACGCGC
>DASWLD010000069.1:0-19422 GCA_036396275.1 Burkholderiales bacterium | reverse complement strand
ATGCACTTCATGCAGGATCGAAATCCCCCGGGGGTGCTGGCGGCGCTGCACGGCATTCTTGCGGCGAGCGCACTGCTGGTTCTAATTTGGGGTGTCATTCAAGTCGGTGCCGGCACCGTCCTCGCGTGGGCGTTGGGGCTGTTTGTCGTCGCGGCGCTGGGCGGGTTCTTTCTCGTGAGTTTTCATTTGCGCAAGAAGCGCCTCCCGAGCGCCGTCGTCGTCATTCATGCGCTCGTGGCCGTGGTCGCTTTCGGATTGCTGCTCTTCGCCATTCTCGCCGTCTGATCGGGCCGGTCAGTCATGCCGCTGCGCGTCGCCGGCCATCCGTTGCACCCGGCGTTGGTTCACTTCCCGCTGGCGCTTTGGTTAGCCGCGGTTTTCTGGGACCTCGTGAGTTGGTGGCGGCCGGATCCGCTGTGGTGGCAGATGGCATATTGGTGTTTGGCGCTGGGGCTCGTCGTGTCGCTCGCGGCAATCGCAACCGGCTTCGTCGAGTACGCGGGACTGGCGCCGGACCAGCCGGGGATCGATACCGCGGCAACGCATATGCTGGTGATGGTTAGCGCGACCGCGGCCTTTGGCGCCAGCTGGCTTCTGCGTGCGCTCGGCGGATCGACGACGGCTCCCTCGCCGTGGGCAATCGCGCTTGGCTTGGGTGGGGCCGCGCTGCTCGCCGCGGGCGGTTGGTTGGGTGGTACACTCGTTTATCGCCACGGCATGGGTCGGGCGGGGCACGACCGCACGCCTTCAACCGGCAAGCGGTAGCGATAACATTTCAGGCAGCGACTCGGATGAATCAGAAAAGCAGACGAACGAAGGTGGCCGCCGCCGGACCGCGAACCGACGTCCCGGCCAACGCCCGCCGATCGATCTTGGCCTTTCTGAAACATCGCCACGGCGGCGGTGTCGCCGATGTCGCCGCGCATCTGCACATCAGTTACGAAGGCGCGCGCCAGCACCTGACGCAGCTGGAAAAGGAAGGCAAGGTCGAGAAGCGCGTACTGCGCGCGGCGCGCGCGGCCGCCGGCCGACCGCTGGCGCGCTACGTTCTCACGCGCGCCGGCGACCACCTTTTTCCGAAGAACTACGACGAGCTTACGGTCGAACTGATCGACGCGTTGACCGAACGGCTGGGTCCGCAGGCGCTGAAGCAAGTGCTTACGGCGTTTACCGATAAACGCGTGCAAGAGTGGGCGCCGCGGCTTGAGAACAAGTCGCTCAAGGAGCGCGTAACGGCGCTGCAGGAAATTTACGGAGGCGGCGATCCATACATGTCGGTCGAGATCGGACGCAACGGTATTCGCCTGATCGAGCGCAATTGTCCGTTCCTGAACGTCGCGACCCGCCGTCCCGCGCTATGCAGCGTCACGGTGTCCGCGCTCGAGCGATTGCTCGGCGTGAGTGTAGTACGCGAGGAAAAGTTCCAAGCCGGCAACGGCCGCTGCGTGTTTCGCGTGCTGCCCGACAGGCCGATCGACACGCGTCGGTTTCGCTTTTCCTTGGAACCGGAAGGTCCGGACAGTTCCGCATAGGTTATTCGCCAAGCCCTTCGATCGCGGTGCATCGCGTCGACGAATCCGAACTCGATGTGCGGTATCCGCGCCGGCGGGGCTCGCCGATCCGCCGCCGAGTCGATAAAGAAGCCGCCGAAAGTCGCTGCCGGGTGAATGACACGGCGGGGGGCAATCAATGCGGTCGGGGCGACCGCCGCCGGCGCATAGGGTAAACTGCGGCGCCTTAGCAAGCTGATCTTGGCCAATGTCTACCACCCCAGCCGCAAAGAATGGCGCGGCGGCGTCCGATGGCTCGTTGATTGTTCGGGTGGCACCTGGCCTTTTCGTTATCCTTTGGAGTACCGGGTTTGTCGTTTCCAAGCTCGGCGCGCTGCATGCCTCGCCGCTGACTTTCCTCGAATGGCGCTACGTCATATCGCTGGTGTTGCTGTTGGCGCTCATCAGAATCGGCGGCGCCACATGGCCGCGTTCGCGGGCGTCGGTTGGCCACATCGCGATCGCCGGCGTGTTGGTACATGCCGGATATCTCGCGGGTGTTTGGACGGCAATATATCTCGGAATGTCAGCCGGACTCGCGGCGTTGATCGTCGGTCTGCAACCCGTGCTAACGGCGCTTACCGGACCGTGGATCGGAGAGCGCGTCGGCGCGCGGCAATGGACCGGGTTCGTGCTGGGCCTGGCGGGCGTCGCGCTGGTGCTCTCCAACCGCGTCTCGCTAACCGGTTTGTCCGGCGCGAGCGTAGCCCTCTCGATTATGGCGCTGCTTAGCATTACCGCCGGCACGCTTTATCAAAAGCGGTTCTGTCCTTCCTTCGATCTGCGTACCGGCGCCCTGATTCAATACGCCGCCGCGTTTGCGGTTACGCTGCCGTTTGCGCTCGTGTTCGAAAATGGACGCATGGATTGGGGCATACCGCTCGTGTTCGCGCTCGGATGGTCGGCGGTGGTGTTGTCGTTCGGTGCGATTTTTCTCCTTTTTATTTTGATTCGACACGGCGCGGCAACGCGGGTCGTCGGGCTTTTCTATCTCACGCCGCCGGTAACGGCGCTCATGGCCTGGATGTTGTTCGGTGAGTCCCTGTCCGGGTCGGCGATCATCGGCATGGCGGTGGCGGTACTCGGTGTGGCGCTGGTCGTTCGCAAGCCAAATTAACGGACCTGCATCGATTCTTAAATGCCGCCGTGATCGCTTGTGACAGCAACGTCGTGGATCGCTTGCGCGGTTTGTTGGCGCGCTACCGCATGCGGCTTGAGGAGGTCACGCCTGACACGCCCATACCGGGCAGCTACTGGGGCGAACCCGAAGCGGGTCTGGTCGGCGCCGCGGTCCACGTGCGCCGCGATACGCCGCTGCATTCCGCGCTGCACGAAGCCGCGCACGTTATCTGCATGGATGTCGCGCGGCGGTCGCGGCTGCACACCGACGCCGGCGGTGAATTCGCGGAGGAAGATGCGGTGTGTTACCTGCAAATCGTGTTGGCGCGGCAACTCGGCGTGGGCGCCGCGGAGATTTGCGCGGATATGGACGCGTGGGGCTACACGTTTCGACTGGGTTGCGCCCATGCGTGGTTCACGCGCGACGCAGACGACGCGCACGCGTGGCTCGTCCGACATGGGTTGCTCACCGAAAACGATGAGCCGACGTGGCGCTGTCGCGACGCCGAGTTGCCTTCAGGCTCGAAGTACGTGGGGCATGCCGTACGCGCGACGACCGGATAGGAACCGGCCGCGCGGCGCACGCTACGTTCCGATCAATACGTCGGCCACTCGGTTTGCGAATAGCCGGCGGTTTCACGAGCCGCACCGGTTTCGCGCGAAGGCGGCGATTCCCGTTCGGTGGTTTCGCGCTGCGCCGTGACACGTGCGCCGATTGGTTCAAGGCGCAGAAACGTTTTAATTATCGAATTTGCCGCGCGTGCGCAGCGCCGTGCGTCTTCTTGATCGCGCCATCCCCAGTAGTCCGAGTGTCCGGCGCCGGTGATTTCGTCCTGCGACAGACGCGCGGGTGCGTCGGTGAAGTGTTCGTGACCGAGCGCGGTCGGAAAAAATCCTTCCTCGCCGGGCGCGATCGATTGACCGAGCGGGAACGCCATCGCCAGCACCATGTCGTCGCCCGAGTGCAGGCTCATGCCGGCGTCGGCGAGCACCGAATCGAACGCGGCGCGAAGTTCGCGCTTATCCGGCGTCGGTTCGAGCATGAACGTCGGAACGGCGCCGGCCATTAACACCATGCGGCTGACGGTAATATCGCCGGCGTTTTGCAATTCGCGCAGCAGCTCGAACGCCAATCGCGATCCCATCGAATGAGCCACGATATCGATTTCTTTGTGTCCGCCCTCGCGCGCCGCGCGCGCCAGTACTTGCGCGAGCGCCTTGGCCGTGTCGCACGCTCTTTCGACGCTCCACGGATAGTAAAGCGGTGACATGATTCCCCAGTCGGCGTCTCCCGGCCAATAGATCTGTACGATTTTTCCGCCCGCAACCGGGTCGTCCTCGCCGATGCCGGCGAGTTCCCGTTGCACGCGTTCGAAGCCGCGAAACGCGTCCTCGCCGGCGGCGAGGTCGTTGTTATACCCGTGAATGAGCAGCAGCAGCGCGCGCCGCCCGACGATCGCGCGATACTGGGCATCGTCCGGCTCGGGCTTAATGGCGCCGCCCGTCGGTTCGGCGCGGAACGAAATCCGCGCGGTCGGTGGAAGCGCCATGGCTTAGGTACGCCTGGTGCGCAGGCCGGACAGCGCGCTGACCACGTCTTTCGCGAACGGCGCGACCATGCCGCCCGTGATCGACACCAGAATCATCAGTCCGAGGGACATCTCCGACGGCGTGCGCACCAGTATGACCGCAAGCAGCACGGCGCCGCCGACGACCGACACCGCCTGGTTGTAGCGGGCCCATTTGTATTCAATCGCGTTTTGCAGTGCATCAAGTTTGCGCGCCACGAGATTGCCGAGTCGGGCGCGCGCCTGCGTCGCCGCGCGTGCTTCGGCATCGTCGGCGGCGGATGCGCGCCGCGGCCGCCCGCTCATGCGCACGGTGCTGAACTCGCGCCACAGGCGCTGATCCTTCCCGCCGTCGTCGCCGCGCGGTGCGGTGGTGATAAAGTCGTAGAACGACTTGTAGCGCTCGGGGAAATCGAGCGCGACGTTCGCCGCCGCCTGGATTTGGCCCATCAACTTTCCTGTCGGCTGATCGTACAGCACGTCGGCGTTCTCCTTACCGCCGGCCGCGAGCAACAATAATTGATCGTGCAGCGCATCGCGCGTGCCGGCGGTCGCCAGCCATTTCTCAATCTGCCCGCGATGAAAACGTTTACGCCAGCGCGCCAGCGCCTTGATCAATTCAAGTAACGCCATGGTCACGGTGCCGACTGCGGCGAGCAGCAAGGCGTAGTCGAGAATGTGTCCGGCGACGATGTCGAGTTGTTGCGCCACGGCGGAAAGCGTACTCGAAGAATCGGTGGGCATGCGGCCTCCTATGGTTCCTTGTCCATTGGCCCCGAAGGGTTCGCGCACACGGTATGTCGCGATGCGTCGGCTGGCAAGCGCCGAAGGCGCATCCAACGCGTCGCTGGCGGCGTAGTCCTCGGGTGGCCATTGTTCTTGTACGCGAAACCGCGTGCATTCCGGTTACGGTCGGTGTCTCAGCTCTGGCGTGTGGAAGATCCGTCGGATGCGCAGCCGCTTCCGATATCACGGCGTCTTGCCGAACCGCCAAGCGTAAGTGACCGAGTGTCGCTCTCAGAAGTGATCGCGAATCTCGCTATGTCCCGCGCGACGCCGGTGGATTTCCGCTAGAATCGATCCGCGTCGCCGCTTGTTCCGGCCAATCGCGCTAACCGTCCGCTTCGCTCTCGTGTTGATTCGTATCATTTCGATCGTTTTTCCGCTGTTCGCCATCGCCGGGCTCGGCTATCTCATCGGCCGACGCACGCGGCCCGATCTCGACGCGGTTAACAAGCTCAACATGGATGTGTTCGTGCCGGCGCTGGTGTTTGCCGCGCTCGCGGACAAGGATTTTCGCGTCCGTGAGTTTTTGCCGCTCGCCGCCGCGGCGCTGGCGGTGATCGTCGGCTCCGGCGCACTCGGTTGGGCGATCGCACGTGTTCGCGGGATGGCGCCAAAGACGTTGGTGCCGCCGGTCATGTTCAACAACTGCGGCAATCTCGGCCTACCGCTCGCGGTGCTGGCGTTCGGCGAGCAAGCGCTGGCGCCGGCGGTAGTGCTGTTCATGATTTCCAATTTTCTGCATTTTTCCTACGGCGTCTGGCTGCTCGACCGCGACATGCGGATTATGTCGATTTGGCGCGTGCCTTCCGTGCTCGCGACGATCCTTGGTCTTGCCGTCAGTGCGAGCGGTTTGCAAATCTGGCTGCCGCTGATGCAATCGATCAAACTGCTCGGCGACATCGTCATTCCGCTGATGTTGTTTTCGCTCGGCGTGCGGCTGGCCGACGCGCGCTTCGAGTCGTGGCGCATCGGCGTGTTCGGCGCGCTGACTCGACCGCTCGCGGGCCTGATCGTCGCGGTGCCGCTGATATGGTTCGTGGATTTACCGGCCGAGCAGCGCGCGCTGCTGCTGGTCTTCGCGGCGCTGCCGCCGGCGGTATTGAACTACATGTTCGCGGAGCGCTACCGTCAGGAGCCGGACAAGGTTGCGTCTATGGTCTTGATCGGAAATCTCGCCGCGGTCATTGTGTTGCCCGTGGTGTTGGCGTTCGCGTTGCCGGGTGCGAAATAATTACCGCTAATAAAAACGATAACGATCCTCCATGCCGGCCACCGCCCACGGTATTCTGAATGAGATTTTCGGCTACTCCGAATTTCGCGGCGACCAGGCCGATGTCATCGATCACGTAACCCACGGCGGCGATTGCCTGGTGTTGATGCCGACCGGCGGCGGCAAGTCGCTGTGCTACCAAATCCCGGCCCTCGTGCGCGACGGTGTCGGCGTCGTCGTGTCGCCGCTGATTGCGCTGATGCAAGACCAAGTCGCCGCGTTGCGCGAGCTGGGCGTGCGCGCCGCATTTCTCAATTCCACGCTCGATTGGCGCGAAGCGGCGCAAGTCGAAGGCGCCTGGCTGGGCGGCCGGCTCGATCTTTTGTATGTCGCGCCGGAGCGGTTGCTGACCCCGCGATTTCTCGATTTTCTGGAGCGCGCGCCGATCGCGCTGTTCGCGATCGATGAAGCGCATTGCGTCTCGCAGTGGGGGCACGACTTCCGTCCGGAGTACATGCAGCTGTCGGTGCTGCACGAACGCTGGCCGTCGGTGCCGCGTATCGCGCTCACCGCGACCGCCGATACCCGAACCCGCGCCGAAATCGTCCATCGGCTCGGCTTGATCGATGCGCGCGTGTTCGTCGCGAGTTTCGATCGGCCCAATATTCGCTATCGCATCGTCGAGAAGACGACCGCGCGCCAGCAGTTGTTCGATTTCATTCGAAACGAACACCCGGACGAGGCCGGCATCGTTTATTGTCTGACGCGCGCGAAAGTCGAAGCGACGGCGGCGTTTCTCGAATCCGAGGGCATGACGGCATTGCCGTACCATGCGGGCATGGATGCCGCCACGCGATTGCGTCATCAATCGCGATTCGTGCGCGAGGACGGCGTGATCATCGTCGCGACCATCGCTTTCGGCATGGGTATCGACAAACCGGACGTGCGCTTCGTCGCGCATCTCGACCTGCCCAGGAGCATCGAGGGTTACTATCAAGAAACCGGGCGCTGCGGGCGCGACGGCCTGCCGGCCGATGCCTGGCTCGCCTACGGTTTGCAGGACGTGGTGCAGCAACGTCGTCTGATCCATGGGTCCGACGGCGCCGACGCGTACAAGCGGGTTTCGAGCGCGAAGCTCGATGCGATGCTGGGTCTATGCGAGACGATTGAATGCCGCCGCGTGCCCCTGCTCGCGTACTTCGGCGAGGCATCGGAACCGTGCGGCAACTGCGACAACTGCCTCGGACCGCCGCAGGTTTGGGACGGTACCGTCGCCGCGCAGAAGGTATTGTCCTGCGTCGCGCGACTGTGGAAGGAACGCGGACAGCGTTTCGGCGCCGGCCACGTGATTGACGTACTGCGCGGCCAGGAAACCGACAAGGTAAAGCAGTGGCGCCACGACCGGTTGACCGTGTTCGGCGTCGGGAACGATCTGGCCGAAACCGAATGGCGTGCGGTACTGCGCCGGTTGATTGCGCTCGGCGTTATGGCCGTGGACCATGACGCGTACGGCACGCTCGCGCTGACCGACGCGAGTCGCGGTGTGTTGAAGGGCGAACGGCGCGTGATGCTGCGACGTCAATCGCGTTCCGAGCGCGGCGCGAAGACGGTACGTACGCGCCACGCCGCGAACGCGGCGCGGTGTTTGGCGCCCGCGTCGCTCGAACTCTTCGAGCGGTTGCGAGCATGGCGCGCCGAAACCGCGCGAACGCATGGTGTTCCCGCATACGTCATCTTTCACGATGCGACGCTGCGGCAAATCGCCGATTCCCGTCCGAGGACGCTCGAGCAGCTACGTGCCATTTCCGGCATTGGGGCAAAGAAGCTCGAAGCGTACGGCCACAACATCTTGTGCGAAGTCACGCGCGACGCGGGTTCGGACTGAATACCTCGGCGGTCGACCGGCTATCGTGCGAAACGGCAAGAGCCGCACCGCTTTTTTCTTCCGGGAAACAACCCCTTAGGCAACTCTGTCGGAAGCTTGGCACGGAATCTGCGAGCTAAGGTCGGGACTGAATCTAATTTCGGGAAGCTTCATGGGGGGTAGTTCGTGTGACTGGAACTTTCGATATGGCACTCGTCGCCGTGTCGTACGCGATTTCCGTATTCGGCTCGTACACCGGCTTGGTGCTGGCGGGGCAGATTCTGAATTTGCGTAATACGATGGATCGCACGTGGCTCGTCTTTGTGGCGGTGGCGCTGGGCGGCGGCGCGATTTGGTCGACGCACTTCATCGGCATGCTGGCCTACCAGCCGCCGATAACGGTGACCTACGATCCGATAATCACGGTGGCGTCGCTGGTAGCCGCGGTCGTCTTCGTCGGCGTCGGCTTGTATTTGGTCATACGCCAGGCCCGCATGAAATTTGCGACGCTGGCCGGCGCCGGTGTCATCATGGGTCTCGGGGTTGCTGCGATGCACTACACCGGCATGGCCGCGATGCGGTTCGCCGGCGAGCCGCACCACAACCAAACTATCGTCGCGATTTCGATTGTGATCGCCATCGTGGCGTCGATCGCCGCGTTGTGGATCGCTTTCCGTGTGCGCACGACATGGGACAAGCTGATGGGTGCGTCCGTTATAGGCGTCGCCGTTTGCGGCGTGCATTACACCGCGATGTACGGATTTAGCATGACGCCGGATGCCACGACGATACCTGTCGAACCGTCAACGATCGTGGCCAACGAGTTGGCCCGTTATATCGTCGTCGCGACCATCGCGGTGCTTGCCGTCGCGCTGCTTTCCGTGTTCGGCAAAGAAATACGCCGGCTCGGCGGGAACGACTAGGGGTTTGTTGAAAAACAAACCCCGTGCGCCACAAGGGTGAGCCGCGAAGCGGCGAACGGGCCGAGAGGATTTCGGCCCTGGACTTTTCGGCGAAGCATGGACGGCGCAGCCGAAAAGTGGCGCGCCGAAATTTCAATCACGCCAGTTGTTGAAATTTCGGGAGTGAGCGCGGACATGCGCCGCGCGAACGAGTTGAAAAAGTCCCTGGACGGGACTTTTTCAACAGACTCCTAGAGATCCGTTTTTCACTTCGTTTTAGGTTGATACCGGCTATGGACGACCGGTAACCTTTTCCCCTCTCCGGCGCCGACCCTTGGTGCGCCGCCTGGTTTCCGTCGACGCCGTTTCGGCCGCCCGCGAACGCCTTTCGTCCGGAAAGTTCTCGGTGCACGAAGTTCCACGTGTAGTTTTGAGATGTCAAACCGATGAGAACCAGCCCGCGACCGAGGAGGCAAGGCTTGGGGCGAGCGAAACGACACATGGACTTGGGCCTGCGGTGGATTCGCTGCGGTTGGCGGTTATTTTTGCGTAACCCCTGGCAACTTGGCGGGATGGGGTTTTGTTGTGCCGCCGTCGCCGTCGGCCTTATCCACATTCCCCTGATCGGCGGGCCGCTGCTCGGTCTCTTGGCGCCGCCGGCGGTTGCTGCCTTCTACATCGCCATTGAAGAGATTTCGAAACAGAAGATCAAGCTGCCGCGGGCGCTGCGTTTCTTTGCGATCAAGCAGTCGCCGCGCGAGTTTCTAAATGTCGCGCGCGATGAGCGCCACTTGATGCAAGTGCTGGTGTTAGGGTTGTGCGGCATGATCGTATTCGTCCTCACCGACGTTCTTACGTGGTTTATCGCCGGCACCGCGCTGGCGAGTCCGCTCGCGAATCTCTCGTTTGGAGCATTGGTCGCGGTAACGGTCGCGACCATAGTGCGGATTGCGATCTATCTGATCCTGGCGGCGACGCTGGTCTACGCGATACCTCTCGCGTTATTGCGACAAGAGCCGCTCGTGCCCGCGTTTTACACCAGTTTGCGCACAAGCGCGCATTATGGTTTCGCGTTGCTTACGATAGTCGCGCTCGTCGTTGGACTGTTTGTAATTATTTCCCTTACCGCCTTTGGTTCGCCCGCGCTTGCCTACTTGGGCGGACTGGCCGCCGGTGTATTCGTTTTGCCCATCGCATTGTGCAGTTGCTATTGCAGCTATCGGGCGATCTTCGCGGTTGCGAACGCGGCGGCGCCTGCTCCCCAGCCGCTACGCAGCATAAAGGACGTGGCGTAGGCTCCGTTCGCGGGTACCCAGCGAGCCGCTGTAACCAAGCTGTAACGCCGCTCCGGCATGATTCATGGCGCGATTGTTGGACAGCAGTACGCTGGTCCGGCAAAACGCCAACCCCAACCACCCGGGAGCAAGAATCGTCATGAAATCGCAAACGATGTCGTGTGTTCGTCCACAGTTTTCCAACGCCCAGAGTCGCGTCTCGACAACAGATCGGCGCGAACCTGCGACAAGTTCCGGCGCCGGCCGGAAGACGTTGTCAACCGTATTGATCGGAAGCATCTTTGCCGCCGGCCCGCTCGCGGCGCAGGCGATCGAAGCCACGGTATCGGGTCAGGTCAATCGCGCATTGATGCAAGTTGACGACGGCACGAACTCGGAGCTGCATAACGTCGACAATGCGACCAGCAGCACGCGCTTTCGTTTCACCGGTTCGGCCGACGTCATGCCGGGGACCAAAGCGGGTATCGTGTTCGAAGCCGAATTTATGTCGAATGCCTCGAACGTGGTGACGCAAGCGGCAAAGTCGAGTCCCGCCTCCTTGGAAGAGCGCATCATGAATGTCTTCTTTCAAAACAGCGTCGGGACCTTCACGCTCGGCCAAGGGCCCGGTGCGTCGGACGGAGGCATCGAAGTGGATCTTTCCGGCACGGATGTGGTCCAGGGCACCAATGCCACGGCCTCAATCGGCGGTGGAATCGCGTTCGTTGGGGGCCCCACAATTGGCGGCAGTATCAGCAACCAGGACTTCGAGAGTCGCTACGATCGGTTTCGGTACGATAGCCCGAATTTGGGACCTATCGGTATCGCGCTGAGCAAGGGGGTAAAGGACGATGTCGACGTTAGCGAAGTCGCGCTCCGGCTGAGCACGGATGTGGCGGGAGGTAAGCTGGCGGCCGCGGTCGGCTCGTCCACGCAGGACACGACGCCTACCAAGGATGAAGTGACGGGTGGTTCCGTCTCCTGGCTGATGCCAAATGGCCTCAACTTCACCTACGCGATGTCGTCGCGGGATTCCGGCGGACGCGAGCGGGATTTCAACTATTTCAAGGTCGGTTATAAGTTCGGCCGAAGTGCGATAGCGCTGGATTTGGGCAAGGGGGAAAATCAGAGCGCCGCCGGCGCTGAAACCGAGATGATGGGTATCGGGTATGTTTATTCCCCGCAGAAGTGGGCGGAGCTGTACGTCGGCTACAAGACATTCGGTTTCAACGGCGCCGGCGTCAACGACATATCGATCATCACCGCTGGGTCGCGGCTGAAGTTCTAACTTGGTGTGAGCGTGTGAAAGCAATACGGGCCTTGTGTTCGGCTGCGCTGCTGCCGGTTGTTCTGGCCGGCTGCGGCGCGACGTATTCCGAGTATCGCTCGGCCACGGAAATACCCGATGGCCCGGGAATGCTTTCGGGAAAGGACGGCGCATTCGTTCTCTACTCTACCGAGAAAACGCAAGACGCCGATGAGGCCGCCGAATCGAAAAACGGGCGCGACTTCGAGGCGTTCAAGCGCTGGAAGGAAGCCAACCGCGATTCGCCGGAGTACCGCGAATTTCGCGAATGGCAAGAATGGAAGGCTTTCCAGGCCTGGAAGAGGAAAACACCGTAAACGGCGGTTGTAGCGCGTTGAAACGAAAACGGGGGCGTCGAGCCCCCGTGTTTTTTTAACTCTTGCGTGTCGCGCTATCGGGCAGAAGTATTGGCACGCCGCATGGGCGAGCGCGGCGCCCGGCGCTCGCGAACGTTATCGGTCGTTTCTTGGCGCTGACTTACGGACGCCGTTTGTTCGGCTTCGGGGCGATAAATGCCGCAACCGACTATAACGCTGCCGTCGCTTTCGATATAGGCCGACTTCGGTTCGATTTGATTGTTCTTCGACGGGTTGCGCAGGCGATAGTCGCACCATCCCTTGCCCTTGGTGCGCGCGATTTCGAAAATTTCCGCCGCGTATGTCTTACCGTCGGCGTCGACCTGATCCATCATGTTGTGCCCGAGAAGATGTTGGCTCGCGGACGAGGCGAGCATTGGACCGTTAATGTCCCAGACGTATACGTAACGTTCGCCGTCGACGAACGCTCCGTTTGGATCGTCGAAGTCTTTGAACGCCTGCTTCGGACCGACGGCACGCACGTGCGCGATCGCGCGCTGCACCAACGACACGGCGGCGTCGCGATCCTGCATGCGGTCGACCTTGAACGCGCCGACCACGTCGATCAGTCGGGTCGCTTCCTGCTCGAACGCGGTCGCGACGGCCGCGCCTTCTTCCACCAGCGCGGCATTCTGCTGCGTTACGTTCTCGAGCTGCGAAAGCGCCCGGCCGATTTCAATGACGCCGGCGTTTTGTTCTTCCGATGCGCGGGCAATGGAATCGAGCAACTCCCGCACTTCGCGTATACCGTTGACGGCGCGATCGACCGCATCGTGCGCCTGGGTCGCCAGGTGGACGCCGGACGAAACGTCCTGGGTCGAGGCGGCAATCAAGGTCTTGATCTCCTCGGCGGCTTGCGTACTGCGCTGCGCGAGCGACCGCACTTCCGCCGCCACCACGCTGAACCCGCGGCCGTGCTCGCCGGCGCGCGCCGCTTCGACAGCGGCGTTGAGCGCGAGAATGTTGGTTTGAAAGGCGATGCTTTCGATAAGGCCGATGATCTCGGACATTTTCTTGGAACCGCTTTCGATGCGTGCCATCGTGTCGGTCACACGCTGCATCGATGTCCCCGCCTCCTCGGCGCGCGTGCCGTTTTCCGCGGCGCGCGAATTCGCCTGGCGGCAATGATCCGCGTTTTGCTTTACCGTCGCGGAAAGTTGCTCCATGCTCGCCGCCGTCTCCTCCAGGGTGGAGGCCTGTTCTTCGGTGCGCTGCGACAGATCGCTGTAGCCGCAGGCAATTTCATGCGCGCCGTCGCCGACGTGATCGGCGCTGGCCCGGACTTGGCCGACAATGTCGAGTAGGCTGCTATCCATCTGCATTAAGGCGGCCCAGATGCGCCCCGCTTCCGTATTTCGGTTGCCGACGCCGCGCGGTGTCTGGATACGCTTGCGCAAGTCCCCGCTGGCCACGCGATCAAGCGCGTCGGCCATCCGGATCATGCCGAGTCTATTGATCATTGCGAGCGCGAACAGCAGGTAAGCGCCGACGGCGAAAAAGATCAGCGCCAACGCCACTGATCCCTTCGGAAGGAACGCCGATAGTTGCGCGGCGGCCATGAGAACGGCGATGAGCGAAACATTGCCCATAATGCCTGTACGGCTGAGTACCTTCACCGCTGGCGTAATGAACCACTTCATATCTGCTCCCTGGATCCCTGAGAAGAATCCCGGTACCGCGGCCTCGGCGCGCTACTTCGGGAAACTTCGCTTTGCCCTAATGGAAAGCAGGTTCCATGCCAACGCCACGAGCTTCAAAAACCGGTGAAAAAGAGGCTTTTTTCGGTTTCCAGCGGGTACGCTACTGCGGCGACACTAGCGGCAATCGGAAGCTGGGATCGTGCGGAGGATTGCGCATTGATCCATGTCCAGGCGAGTGCCGCCTAGGTATGGCATGCTGCGTCAGGTCGCGCGGGTCGCTGAATGCGTGCGCGGGCAATGCCCCAGCGGTGCGATCAAGATGGTGCCGGAGGAGATTTAGCAGAGTGAAGTCGTCGGTTTCTTCTTATTCTCCCATCCGATTTGCGAAATTGCTGCTTGTCGCGGCGCTGGCCATTGCACTGCCGGCGCAGGCGCAAGATGCGGGATCGCAAGAAGCTCGCGCCCTCATCAAAGCGGCGATTGACTATTGGCGCGACACCTCGTCGTACTCGGTCGCCGAGATGACGATCCACCGACCGGATTGGGAGCGGCAGATGACGATTCGCGTCTGGACGCGCGGCGCCAAGCAGTCGCTGGTGCGCGTCGTCGCGCCGCCGAAGGACGTCGGCAACGCGACGCTCCTCGTCGGCAACGAAATGTGGACCTTCAATCCGAAGATCAATCGGGTGCTCAAGATTCCCTCGAGCATGATGAATCAGAGCTGGATGGGCTCGGATTTCTCGAACAACGATCTCGCGAAAGCGGACGACCTGATCGATCAATACACCCATCGGCTGCTGCGTACGGAGACGAGTAACGGTCACAAGCTTTACGTCATCGAGTCGCGGCCGAAAGAGTTCGCGCCGGTGGTTTGGGGCCGGGAAGTCGAGACGGTGCGCGACGATTACGTCCTGCTCGAGCACGCGTTTTACGATCAAGCGGGTGAACTTATCAAGAAGCTGACCACGCAAGACATCCGCCTCATGGGCGGCAAGACCATCGCGACCAAGCAGCGCATGCAACGCGTCGACAAGCCCGGGGAATGGACCGAGGTCACGACCAACGAAGCCCGATTCGGCATCGATATCGCTTCGAGCTTCTTCACGCAGTCGAACCTGCGCAACCCGCGGGAGTAGATGCATGGGTATCGCGCTCACGATGGCCTGGCGCAATCTCTGGCGAAACCCGCGCCGCACGTGGCTTACGGTGTCGGCCATCGGCTTCGTGACCGTGCTGATGATTTTTCTAATCACGATTCAGCTCGGCTCCTACGACATGATTATCGACAGCAGCCTGCGCATCTTCACCGGCCAGCTGCAAGTGCAGCGCGCGGGGTATCTGGACAAGCCGCAGATTCGAAACAGCGTCCCCGACGCGCGCGGTCTGGCTGATCGGCTGCGCGCGCTGCCGGCGTTCGAAACGACCGGCGTCGCCGTGCGCGCGTTCGGCTTTGCGTTGGCCTCGAGCGGCACCCGCAGCTACGGCGTGCAGGTCGCCGGCGTCGAGCCGCGCTTCGAACCGCGCGTGTCGACGATTCCCAAGTTGATTGAAACCGGCCGCTACTTCGACAGCATCGACGCACAGGAAGCCGTGGTCGGCGCGACGCTGGCGCGCAACCTCAAGCTCAAAGTCGGCGACGAGCTGACGTTGCTCGGCTCGGCACGGGACGGGTCGGTCGCCGCGACCATCGTGCCGGTGGTCGGGGTGTTCCGCAGCGGCGTGGCCGAGGTCGATCGGCACTTAGTGCAGTTGCCGCTCACAACATTTCAACAGGTCTTCGGCATGGGCGATGCGGCGCACGCCATCGTGTTTCTGGCGCCGAATCTGGAGGCGCTGCCGGTGATCGAACGCGAAGCGAACGCGCGGCTGCCGCCGAATCAAAATCTTGTCGTTCTCGATTGGAACCGTTTGGTGCCGGGGCTCAAGCAGCTCATTCAGGCGGACTGGACCACGGGCTGGTTCATGTACGTGGCGCTGATTCTGGTCGTCACCTTCAGCATTCTCAACACGTTCATCATGTCGGTGCTCGAGCGCACGCGCGAGTTCGGCATCATGCTCGCGCTCGGTACCGCGCCGGTGCGAATCGGCGTGCTGGTGGTGCTGGAATCGGCGCTGCTCGCCGCTGTTGGTTTGGCCGTCGGACTTGCGATCGGCGTGAGCGTTGCGTTCTATTTCTACCTCTATGGTTTTACCTTCCCCGGCATGCAGGAACTCTATGGACAGTACGGGTTACCCGGTGTGCTCTATCCGCAACTGAGTTTCGTCAGCGTTGCCCTCGGACCGCTGGTGATCTTCGGATTCATTTTGCTTGCTTCGCTTTACCCGACACTGCGAATCCGGCGGCTGAACGCGGTCGAAGCGATGCACGCGATTTAGCGCATGCCGATCGGCAAGTTCACGCTACTCACGACGCTCGCCTGGCGCAACCTGTGGCGCCACACCCGCCGCACGGCCGTAATGATTTTTGCGCTTGCGCTCGGCGTGTGGGCGATGATTGCGATGGCCGCGTTTATCCGCGGGTGGATGGGCGAATACATTCATAAGGAGATCATGAATCTAACCGGCCACGTGCAGATTCACGCCACGGACTATCGCGACGACCCCTCGGTCGTGCACCGGCTGCCGCTAACAACGGGATTGCTCGAAAAGACATTGAGCGAAAAACCGGTAACCGCGTGGGACGCGCGCGTTCGGGTGCCGGGGGTGATCGCGAGCGAGCGCGAGTCCGCCGGCGTGGAGATCGTCGGGATCGACCCGGCCGCCGAACGCGGGCTTTCGTTTATCGACGGTGCGATTGTCGAGGGCCGCGACCTCGAATCGCCGGACGACCCGAGCGCTGTCATCGGGCGCGAGCTGGCCGAGCGGCTGGAGACGCAGGTCGGTCGACGGGTCGTGCTGACGAGCCAAGACGCCAACAACGAAATCGCCGATCGCGGGTTTCGCGTTGTCGGGATTTTTCGCGCCGAGCCCGAAGCGGTGGAAACGGGTTATGTGTTTATCGGCCGGCGCATCGCGCAGCAAATGTTGAAGATCGGAGACGACGTGTCCGAGATCGCCGTCATGACACGGGATCGCGAGCGGCTCGATGCGCTGGTAGCGCGGCTTCGCGCCGCGGCGCCGGGGCGCGACGTGGCGCCGTGGACGGAGATTCGGCCGATCCTGGTGCTGACGCAGAAGGTCAACAACGTGGTTCTCTTGATCTGGTTCGCGGTCGTGTTCGCGGCGATGTCGTTCGGCTTGATCAATACGCTGCTGATGGCGATCTTCGAGCGCACGCGCGAGTTCGGCTTGTTTCAGGCCCTCGGCATGCCGCCGCGCTACATTTTGCAGCAGGTTCTGATCGAGTCGCTGATTTTGCTCATGATCGGGCTCGCGGTCGGCAACCTTGCCGCCTGGGCGACGGTCGTCGGTTTGCGCGACGGCGTCGATCTCTCCCGATTCGCCGAGGGGTTGGCGCTGGTCGGCATGAGCCCGGTCATTTATCCCAAGCTCGACGAATCCGATATCGTCGCCTCGAACGTGATCGTGATCGTGCTGGGGGTGCTGGCGAGCCTCTACCCGGCGTGGCGCGCGGCGCGGCGCGTGCCGGTGGAAGCGATTACGCGCGTGTGACCATCCCGGAATCCGCAGATGCACGCAGATCAGAAAGAAGATGAACGCAGATAGAGCGAGGGAATCGATCCGCGTTTATCCTGCGGTTAATTCGCGATCATCCGCGGATTCTTGGTCTTTTCTTATGTGAGCCGGCTTGTGGAAAACACCGTTGTCTGTCACCACGTCAGCAAGATATACCGCCAGAACACCGTCGCGGTGCACGCGCTGACGGACGTCAATTTGGAAGTTCCGCGGCGGGACTTTGCCTGTCTCTCCGGCCCGTCGGGTTCCGGCAAGAGCACGCTGCTCAATCTTATCGGCGGTCTCGACCGGCCCACGACCGGAGAGATCGAAGTGGACGGCAAGCGCGTGGATACGATGGAGCGCGCGGACCTCGCGCGACTGCGGTTGCATCGAATCGGGTTCGTGTTTCAGGCGTACAACTTGATTCCCGTGTTGACGGCGCGCGAGAACGTCGAATTCGTCATGCAGTTGCAGGGTGTGTCCACCGAGTCGCGCCGCGCCAAGTCGCACGAGATTCTGCGCGAGGTCGGCCTCGAAGGTTTGGAAGATCGGCGCCCGGGGGAGTTATCCGGCGGCCAGCAACAGCGCGTCGCGGTGGCGCGCGCGATCGTTTCCGAACCGGCGTTGGTTCTCGCCGACGAGCCGACCGCCAATCTCGATTCCAAGACCGCCGAAAATCTCATGCAGCTGCTGGTGCACATGAACACCGAGCACAACGTGACGTTTATTTTTTCCACGCACGACAAGCTCGTGATGGATTTTTCGCGCCGCCTGATCAAATTGCATGACGGGCGAATCGTAGAAGACGAGCGGCGCAACAAGTAACCGCCGTCGCTGCGGATGCTGAAAATCTCGGTTTCCATCTTTATCCTCGCCGTCGCGTGCGTGCCGGAGATCGGTTACGCCGACTGGAAATTCGGCGGTCACGCAAAATACCAGTACAGCGTCACCGACTACCGGGCCGATGATCTCAGCGCCGCGTTGGGAGCGAACCCGGCGCGGGATCAAGACCTTGATATGCGCTTGAAACTGGACGGCGGCGCCGGTCCGTGGGATGCGAGCGTCCATTACGAGTTTCTGGCCGTCCACGGGGACTCGGAGCGCGTCCGCCGGAGCGCCGCCGCGCTCGGCGTCGCCGGCGCCGGCACGGGGCTTCCCGATGATCGCCGGCGGCTGTTCGATCTCACCGACACCGTCATCGACCGAGATCGGACCGCCGCGGTGCAGCGCCTGGACCGGTTTGTCGTCGGTTACCGCGAAGGCGGCCGATCCGTTCGCTTCGGCCGCCAGGCGCTGAGCTGGGGCAACGGCTTGGTGTTTCAGCCGCTCGACTTCATCAATCCGTTCGCGCCGACGGCGATCGACAAGGAGTACAAGACCGGCGAGGACATGCTGTACACGCAGATCGCGTTTCCATCGGCGACCGATCTGCAAGCGATCGTTGTCCCACGGCGCGATCTCGCGACGCACGACATCGAAGGCAGCGAGAGCACCTACGCCGTGAAGTTTCGGTCGCGCGCCGGCGGCGCGGATTTGGACTTGCTGGGTGCGCGCCATTTCGACGAGAACTTGGTTGGTTTCGGGCTGGCGCGAAGTATCGGGGGCGCCGTCTGGCGGCTGGACGGGCTATATGTCGATGTTAACCGTACCCGCAGCGATGCCTGGTCGATCGTCACGAATCTCGACTACTCGTGGATTTGGGGAGGCAGGAACTATTACGGCTACGTCGAATACTTTCGCAACGGCCTCGGCGAAAGCGACCGCGCCCGCTACACCACGCCGAATCCCGCGCTCGCGGCGCGTATCGCACGCGGGGAGCTGTTTACCCTGGGGCGCGACTATGCGGCGCTGGGGGCGCGGGTGGAACTGCATCCGCTGTTCAATGCCGTCGGTGGCGTGATCTGGAACTTGAACGACGGCAGTGCGTTTCTGCAGATTCGCGGGATTTACGATTGGCGACAAAACGTACAGCTGAGCGGCGGTGTTAATATTGGCTTCGGCGATCGCGGCGACGAATTCGGCGGGATTCCGGTGGCGGGTACCGGCGCGTTCATCGCGCCGGGGCGGTCCATCTTTTTCCGGGCCGGGTTCTATTTTTGATTCACCGCAAAGACGCAAAGAGCGCAAAGGTTGTTTTCTTGAAAAGGATGAATCTTTCTTTGCGTCCTTTGCGTCCTTTGCGCCTTTGCGGTGAAAATCCGTTTTCAAGATCTTGAACGTTGTTTGAGC
>DASWLD010000068.1:0-8108 GCA_036396275.1 Burkholderiales bacterium | reverse complement strand
AGATCGAGTTCGAGCAGCTTCTCGACGGCGGCACCCGCGCGTTTGCACTCCGCGGCCTTGCCGGGATCGACCGCCGGCGTCGACGAGCTGTACGGCAGCGACATGCCGAGTGCCTCGATCGCCGCGGCCATCGTATTCGCGGTGTACATGCCGCCGCAGGCGCCGGGCCCGGGGCAACTGTTACGCACGATTTGCGTACGCGTTTCGTCGTTGATGGCGCCGGACAAATACTCGCCATAGCTTTGAAACGCGGAAATAATATCGAGCGTGCGGTTCGCCAAATGCCCGGGCTTGATCGTGCCGCCGTAGACCATGAGCGAGGGTCGGTTGAGCCGCGCCATCGCCATCAGGCAGCCCGGCATGTTCTTGTCGCAGCCGGGAAGGGTGATGAGCGCGTCGTACCACTGCGCGCCCATCACGGTTTCGATCGAGTCGGCAATGAGGTCGCGCGACTGAAGCGAATAGCTCATCCCGTCCGTGCCCATGGCGATGCCGTCCGAGACACCGATGGTATTGAAGCGCATGCCGACCAGACCGGCCGCAGTCACGCCCTCCTTCACCTTCGCCGCCAGGTCGTTCAAGTGCATGTTGCAGGTATTGCCCTCCCACCAGACGCTCGCGATACCCACTTCGGGCTTCGCCATGTCGGCGGGCTTCAAGCCGGTACCGTAGAGCATCGCCTGCGAAGCGCCTTGCGCGCGCGGCTCGGTGACTCGGGCGCTAAAACGATTCAGTTTCTTGGGCACAACGGACTCCGTCGTCGAATAGGGTTAGCGCCCGGCATCTTAACGTAACGGCGCGTTTCGGTCCGGGCGGAATCAAACCGCTCCCAGCACCCTGGCGGCTTGCTCGACGTCCTTGGCTTTTACCCAGAGCATCGCGCTGTAACGCCCGTTGCCGGCGGACGCGGCGTCGATCGCGGTGATGCCGATCTTCGCGTCGGCCAGACGTTTGGCCAGCGACGCGATCGCCCCCGGTCGATCGTCTCCTTGAATGACGAACACGGCCTTCGGTCCCCGCAGTTTGAGCTTGATGCGCGCCGCGGCGGCCGCGAACGACGCGGCGTTCTCCGGAACGAAATCGAGTTGCGCCTTGCCGCCGCCGCTCGGAAAACCGGTGAACGCCACCAAATTCACGCCTTCCGCGCCGAGCGCTTGAAGTACGCGAGCGCCCTCGCCGCGTTTGTTGGCGACGCTCGCCGCGAAGTAATCGAGTTTGCGAATCGAATCCGCCATGGCTTCCTCCTGCCCCGTCGGGGCACTGTTGGTTTTGGCGCCGATTACGCTAGCAGAGCCGGTGCGCGCGCGATAGCGCGGCCGGCGGCGTTCGAATCGGCACACGCCGGAGGGTACAATTGCCGCGATCATGCCGGCGTCCGATTCCGATCTCTATCGAAAAATTCGCCCGCTGCTGTTTCGGATGGACCCGGAGCGCAGCCATCGCCTGGTGCTCGGCATGCTGGGCGGCGCCTGTTGGATACCGGGGGTAACGGCGCTCATGCGAGCGCGCTATGCGCGCCGGGTGCCGAGGCTCGCGGTGGAGGTCTTGGGTTTGCACTTCCCGAATCCCATCGGCCTCGCCGCCGGCCTCGATAAGGACGCTCGCTACGTGCGACCGCTCGCCGCGCTCGGCTTCGGCTGGCTCGAACTCGGCACCGTCACGCCGCAGCCGCAGCCGGGCAGCGCCAAGCCGCGCCTGTTTCGCATCGCCGCGCAACACGCGCTCATCAACCGCATGGGGTTCAACAGCGACGGCCTGCGAACGTTCGTCGGCAATCTCGCGCGCCGCGCCAAACCGTGCCTGCTCGGCGTCAATATCGGCAAGAACACGACGACGCCGTTGGAATACGCGCGCGACGACTATGTCGCGGCGCTGCGCGCGGTCTATATTCACGCGGCGTACGTGGCCGTCAATATCTCTTCGCCGAACACGCCGGGTCTGCGCGAGCTGCAGGAGCGCGAGCGGCTCAGTCAGTTGTTGCAGGAACTGAAAACCGAACAGGCCGCGCTCGCGCGCGCGCATCAGCTGTACGTCCCGCTCGCGCTCAAGATCGCGCCGGACCTGAGCGAAGAGCAGTTCGCGTTCATCGCCCAGGCGGTGCTGACGAGCGGAATCGACGCCGTAATCGCCACCAATACCACGCTCGCCCGCCCCGGTTTGGATGAGGATCTCATCGCCGGCGAGTCCGGCGGTTTGAGCGGGCGCCCGCTGAAAGCACTCGCCACCCACGCCGTGCGCGCGCTCTTTCGCCATCTCAACGGACGCGTGCCGATCGTCGGCGTCGGCGGAATCGAAAACGCCGACGACGCCTGGGAGCGACTCGTCGCCGGCGCCGACTTACTGCAAATCTACACGGCGTTGATTTACGACGGACCGCGGGTCGTAAGACAAATCGTCGAAGGATTGGCTGAGCGCGTCGCGAGTGCCGGAGCGGACTCGCTTAGCACCGCCGTCGCCACCGAACGAACCCGCGCCGCGCCGGCGAAATTGCAAGACACTGCCTGAACGGCCCTCTACCCGGCGATTTTTTCCCTCACCAACTGCGCCACGCGCAGTGCTTCGAGTCCGACGCGGCCGTTCACGAGCGGCGTCTCGCCGGTGCGCACGCAGCGAACGAAATGCGCGATCTCGGTATCGAGCGGCGGATGCGGCGTCACGTCGAGCATCTCGGTGACGATCTTCGGCCATTTGCCGCCGCTCGCATCCGGCACCGCGCGCACGATTTCGATTTTTTGTCCGATGTAGTCGAGACCGTAGTACTGCTCGCGCCCGAAAATTCGGATGCGGCGCAGTTTCTTGTTCGAAACCCGGCTCGCGGTGACGTTTGCCACCGCGCCGTTTTCGAACTCGATGCGCGCGTTAGCGATATCGACCTGATCGGTGATGACAGGTATGCCGTCGGCCGCGATGTGGCGGATACCGGATCGCACCAGCGACATCACGATGTCGATGTCGTGGATCATCAAATCGGTAACCACGTCGACGTCGGTGGCGCGGTCGACGAACTCCCCCAGCCGATGCACTTCGAGGAACCGCGGCTGCTTGACGCGCGCCGCCAGCTCCATAATGCCGGCGTTAAATCGCTCGAGATGACCGACTTGAAACACGACCCCGGCGCGGTCGGCGAGCTCGACCAGGGCTTCGGCGGCCGTCGTTGTCGGCGCGATCGGCTTCTCGATCAGCATGTGCACGCCACGTTCGAGAAACGGGCGCGCGACCTCGACATGTTGATTCGTCGGCACCACGATGCTGACCGCGTCGGTGCGGCCCAGTAGCTCGCGTGCGTCGGTATAGGCCTGGCAGCGATGCCGCTCGGCGATCTCGCGGGCGCGCTGCGCGTCGACGTCGGCCACGCCGACCAACTCGACGTCGGGCATATCCGCGTAGATTCGTGCGTGAAAACGGCCGAGATAACCGACGCCGACGACCCCGACGCGCAGCGGTTTGGCGGAAACGGCGGATGGCATCAGCGGGCGCGCGGGTCGATGACGGCGTTGCTTGAGCGGCGTGTCAACTTTGAATCAACCGATAGGCTGCGGCATTATACTCAATAAAGTCGCGGCCGGTGCCTCCGGCCGCGCGGGGTGCCTCAAGGGGAAGTAACCAAAATGTCCGTGATCGACATACGTGCCGACCATGATTAAGCCGGCCGACCGCAGCGTACTTATTACCGGGTGCTCCTCCGGCATCGGCCGGTGCTTGGCCGACGGCCTCAAGACGCGCGGCTACCGTGTGTTTGCGACCGCGCGCAAACCGGCCGACGTCGAGGCGCTCACCGCCGCCGGCTTTCACGGCGTGCCGCTCGAGCTCACCTCATCCGAGTCGATCCACCGCGCCGTCGATACCGTGTTGGCGCGAACCGGCAACACGCTGTACGCGCTCATCAACAATGCCGGCTACGGCCAGCCGGGCGCGGTCGAGGACTTGTCGCGCGAAGCGCTGCGCGTCCAGTTCGAGACGAACCTTTTCGGTCCGCATGAGCTTACCGCGCGCCTGCTGCCGGTGTTCCGCGCGCAGAACGGCGGGCGCATCGTTCAAATCAGTTCGCTCTTCGGAATCCTCTGCCTGCCCTACCGCGGCGCGTACAACGCCTCGAAATTCGCGCTCGAAGCGCTGAGCGATACGTTGCGCCTCGAGCTGCGCGGCAGCGGTATTTACGTCTCGCTGATTGAGCCGGGACCGATCGATACGCGCTTTCGCGACGGCTCGTACGCGGCGTATCAATCGACGATCGACCCGAACCGAAGCGTTCATCGGGCCCAGTACCAGGCGCTCGAACGGCGGCTCCGCGGCGATCGCGCCTCGCCGCTCAAGCTGCCGCCGACGGCGGTGCTGCGCAAGGTCGTGCGCGCGTTGGAGGCGCGCCGCCCGAGCGCGCGGTATCGGGTCACGTTACCGACGCATACGTTTGCACTGCTCAAACGGGTACTGCCCGATCGAATCCTCGACGCCCTCCTTTCCGCCATCGGCGGCGGCGGCGCCCGCTAGCCCGCTACCCCGAATTTTTCGCGATCCCTGTCATCCGCGAACCGCGGTCGGCCGTTCCTGTTCCTGAATGCAGACCAGAAGGAGAAACCGTGAAGACAATGCTATTAGCGATCGCTGCAACCGGGGCCCTGGGTTTCGTGCTGGCGACACCGGCTCGTTCCGAGGCCGGCCAAGTGCACATCGCGGTCAATCTCGGCGTCCCGGTCGTGGCGCAGTACCATCCTCGCCCCGTGGGGTATTACCACCCGTATCGGCCGGTTTATTGGTATGTTCCGCCCCATCAACACTATTACGGCCACGACCATGGTCGTCGCTATGTGCGCGACTATCGTTGGCGGAACGGCCCGATCCATGGCGGCCGGGTTTATGCACCGGCGCCGGCGATCAGGCGGATCGATATCAATCCGCGCTTACAGCAGCGGTAACGCCGCTTCGACGCCGAACCGCGTGAGCGAGATCATGCCGCGATGGGCGTCTGCGTCGCCGGTCGCCGCTTCGATCGAGACCGAATCGCGCTCCGCGGCGTGCGCCGACAACGGCGCAAGTACCGCGAACCCTCGCCCGAGGAACAACGCGCTTTGCGCGCAAAATACCGTCGCCGCCGGTAGTCTGCGGCATCGCCGATTCCGCTTTTGCCGCGCATCGTATTCGCGCGATAATTCAGTTTGCCGATCACGCTATCGCCACGCAAACGCACCCGCATGACTCAATCGAAATCCGATAGAAAGTTCATCCCGCTCAACATCGCCGTGTTGACGGTGTCCGATACGCGCGACGAGGAGACCGACACCTCCGGCAAGACGCTCGCGGAACGGGTAACGAAGGCAGGACATCGCGTCGTGGAGAAGGCGATCGTGCCCGACGACGTTTACAAGATTCGCGCGATCCTGTCGCGCTGGATCGCGGATCCGCAGGTGCAGGTCGCGGTCAGCACCGGCGGCACCGGCGTCACCGGCCGCGACGGTACGCCGGAAGCGATTCAGCCGTTGCTCGACAAGGAGATTGAAGGCTTCGGCGAAACCTTCCGCGCGATTTCGTTCGGCGAAATCCAAACATCCACGATCCAGTCGCGCGCCATCGCCGGCGTCGCGAACGGAACTTACATTTTCTGCCTGCCGGGTTCGAGCGGCGCCTGCCGCACGGGGTGGGACCGGCTTATTGAGCCGCAGCTCGATTACCGCACGCGGCCGTGCAACTTGGTCGAGCTGATGCCGCGGTTGTTGGAGCGCTAGCTCCTACAGCACCAGGGAATTCAAGGGGTCAAACTAGGGCCCTATTCTCCTATTTCTCCACTATTTCTCGACGGCGCAGCGCTGCCCCGCCTCGTCAGTCTGGCTTGCTCGGTCCGTCAAGATTCCGGCGCTGATATCCGAGTTTCACGCACGGGTTTTCCCCGTCGCGGACCGCTGGCTCGAATCTTGCTCTCCAAGAGTCGTACGGGAGCCGGGCGATCGTGGCCTGAAACACGGCACATGTGCGTCTTTCAGCCTGGCGCAATGGCAGGTTTTTCGTTGACGTTTACATTCTTTTTCTTTAGGGGGAAATATGAACAGATCGATCGCAATGACTTTCACACTCGTGGCCGGCGCCATCATGGCGTTGGTGGGCTGCGTTTCCATACCGGATCGCAGCGCGCACGACGACACGGCCATGATGCTCAACTATCCGTGGGTGGAGCTGTCAGCTACCGAGGCTCAGGCCACGCTGTACTACCCGTGGGCCAATTTGGCCATGGACAGCGAGGCGACCGAAGTTGTGTCGACCGTGAGCCTCTACTATCCGTGGACCTCGTTTTCCGCCGAGGCGGACGAGCCGTCGAACGATAGGTTGACGCGCCTCTACTTCCCTTCGGCCGCGTTCTCGGTCGAGGCGGGCGCATCTTCGAACGACTTGGTGTACGCCGACAGTCAGTCGATCGGCTTATTCTAAGACCACTAACAGCGGCCGGACGCGCTCGTGCAGCACATCCGGCCGCTGTCGTTTTCGCCGAGGAGGTCGGAGTTACCCGACCCCTTTGGTCGTTTTAGCAACTCAAATCACTCGGATCTTAGTTACCGCGACCTCGTTGGTCGCTGAACTGGCGGGTGCGGGCGTCTAAACGGTATTTACCCATCCGACCGTCGCCCGCTCAATCGTCGAGTGGCGGGTAACCGTTTTCGCACTCGGCGATGCGTTGTCGGATCACCTGCGGCAGCTCGGCTTTTTTGTTTATCCGGTAGTCGAAAGCCACCAGCACACCTTCGCCGTCGGCGGCGATGCGGCCATGTCTCTCGCTATAGAAGCGGTGGCGCATGGTAAAGCGGTCGTTGCCGATCTGCGTCACCTTGGCGCCGACCAACACTCGGTCGGGAAAGGTCAACGGAAACTTGAACACGCAACGCGCCGAACCGAGTATCGAACCGATCCCGCTTTCCAGTGCGCCGGTCCAGCCGATTCGTTCGAAATACGCGAACCGCGCGCTTTCCATGTAGCGGAAGTAAACAGCATTGTTGACGTGCTGCATGGCGTCCATTTCACCCCATGCAATTGAGATAGCGATGCACACAGGGAACGGGGCTAGGATTTCAGGACGAGAATCGGACATCGGAGTCAGAATACCGGGGACGAGGGACTACCACAATGCAAGCCGGCGCACGCAAGGTGAGGCCCGGTAGAACGGTAGGCGGGTTCGGCGCCGCCGCGATCCGCCGCATGCGAGCCACCATTCGGCGCAATGCGCCGCGCTTATTACGCCCTACCCGAACTACGCGCGCTCAAATCCCGCCGAACACCAGCGTCGCATTCGTCCCGCCGAACCCGAAGCTATTCGACATGACGGTATCGACGCGGGCTTCGCGCGTCGCGCGCAGAATGGGGAACTCGGCGCAGGCCGGATCGAGATTGTCGATGTTCACGGACCCGGCGAGAAAGCCGTCGCGCATCATCAGCAGGCTGTAGATCGCTTCGTGCACACCGGCGGCGCCGAGCGAGTGTCCGGAGAGGGATTTCGTCGAGGAGATCGGCGGCACTTCGGCACCGAATACGTCGCGCACCGCTTTCAGTTCGATCACATCGCCGAGCGGCGTCGACGTGCCGTGCGCGTTGAGATAATCGATCGGCCGGTCGACGCCCACCAGCGCTTGTCGCATGCAGCGTGCGGCGCCTTCGCCGGAAGGTTGCACCATGTCGGCACCGTCGGCGGTCACGCCGTAACCGATCAGTTCGGCGTAGATGCGCGCACCGCGCGCGCGGGCGTGTTCGAGCGATTCGAGCACAAGCATGCCGCCGCCGCCCGCGATCACGAATCCGTCCCGGTCCGCGTCGTAGGCGCGCGACGCCGCTTCGGGGGTGCTGTTGCGCTTGCTCGAGAGCGCGCCCATCGCATCGAACAACACCGTCAACGACCAATGCTCCTCTTCGCCGCCGCCGCAGAACATCACGTCCTGATTGCCCCAGCGAATCTGTTCGGCGCCAGCGCCGATGCAATGCGCGCTGGTCGCGCAGGCGGACGTGATGGAGTAACTCACACCCTTGATGTGATAGGTCGTCGCGAGACAGGCGGCGACCGTGCTGCTCATCGTGCGCGGCACGCGCGTCGCGCCGACCTTGCGCACGCCGCGCGCGCGCAGAATATCCGCGGC
>DASWLD010000067.1:0-30137 GCA_036396275.1 Burkholderiales bacterium | reverse complement strand
CGCCGGCACGCACCAATACCGCGCCGATGGGCACTTCTCCCTGCGCTTCGGCGCATTCCGCGAGTTCGAGCGCCCGACGCATCCAGCGCTCGTCCTCGGACGGGTCAGCTACTCCCATTCGATCGTAGCCGGGGGCTTGCCCGAAATATCGTAGACCACGCGCGACACGTGCGGCACCTCGTTGATAATGCGATGCGAGATCACCGACAGCACGTCGTACGGCAGCCGCGCCCAGTTGGCGGTCATGAAATCGACCGTCTCGACCGCGCGCAGCGCGATGACGTATTCGTAGGCGCGGGCATCCCCGAGCACCGCGACCGATTTCACGGGCAGGAATACCGCGAACGCTTGGCTCACGCGGTCGTATAAATCGTGCCTGAGCAGTTCTTCCAGATAGATGGCATCCGCTTGCCGCAGCACGTCGGCATATTCCTTCTTGACCTCGCCGAGGATGCGCACGCCGAGACCGGGACCCGGAAACGGATGGCGCTGAATCATTTGATGCGGCAGCCCGAGTTCCTCGCCCACGCGCCGCACTTCGTCCTTGAACAGCTCACGCAAGGGTTCCAGTAGCTTCAACTGCATGCGCTCCGGCAAGCCCCCGACGTTGTGATGCGATTTGATAACGTGGGCCTTGCGCGTTCGCGCCGCGGCCGATTCGATGACGTCCGGATAAATCGTCCCCTGCGCCAGCCATTTGGCATTTTTGATTCGGCGCGCTTCTTCTTCGAACACTTCGATGAACACGCGCCCGATGATCTTGCGCTTGTCCTCCGGGTCGACAACACCGATGAGCGCCGACAAGAAGCGCTCTTGCGCCTCGACGCGCACGACCTTGACGCCCATATGCTCGCCAAACGTGGCCAGCACCTGGTCGGCTTCGTTCAATCGAAGCAGACCGTTGTCGACGAAAATACAGGTCAACTGCTTACCGATCGCCCGATGCAGCAGCGCCGCGACAACCGAGGAATCGACGCCGCCGGACAAGCCGAGCACCACTTCGTCGCGACCGACCTGTGCGCGGACCGCGGCCATCATCGTTTCGACGATGCTGCCCGGCGTCCAGAGCGCGCGGCACCCGCAAATGTCGTAGACAAACCGTTGCAGGATTTCGCGCCCTTGCGTCGTATGCGTCACCTCGGGATGAAATTGCACGCCGTAAAAACCCCGCGTTTCGTCGGCGATGCCCGCGAACGGCGCATGGTCGGTCTCCGCGATGACGCGAAAGCCCGGCGGCAGCGCGGTGACACGGTCGCCGTGGCTCATCCAGACGTGAAGATACTCGGCGCCGCTCGGCTCGGCTTCGTCGCGCACGCCGCGAAACAGCTTTGAATGACCGCGCATGCGCACACGCGCGTAGCCGAACTCGCGCTTGCTCGACGCTTCGACTTTGCCGCCGAGTTGCGCCGCCATCGCCTGTTGGCCATAGCAAATGCCGAGAACCGGCACTTTCAAGTCGAAGACTTCCGCCGGCGCTCGCGGCGTTTCGTCGAAGGTGACGGATTCCGGACCGCCGGAGAGGATGATGCCGCGCGGTGCGAAGCGGCGGACATCGTCGATCGGCGCGTCGTACGGATGGATTTCGCAATAAACGCCGGCCTCGCGCACGCGCCGTGCGATCAATTGCACGTACTGTGCGCCGAAATCGAGGATCAGTATTTTCTGGGAATGCGGATCGGTCACTGCTGCAAGCTAGTCAACAGAAAACAAAAGCGTCCGCAGATAAACGCGGATTCAAAAAAAGAGGAACGCAGATTGCACGAAGGCAACTCGCCAACTCCATTCTTCATCCGCGTTTATCCGCAGTTTCATCTGCGTTCATCTGCGGATTCACGTTTGTTATTTTCCCGCTTCCGCTCAGCCGGACTCGTCGATGTGATGATCCATCAACGACGCCGGATCGCCCGACTCGCACACGCCGACGACCTTGGCCGGCACTCCGGCCACGGTGCAGTGCGGCGGCACGTCGTGCAGCACCACGCTGCCGGCGCCGACTTTCGCGCCCTCCCCGACCACGATGTTGCCGAGAATTTTCGCGCCGGCGCTGATCAACACGCCGCGGCGGATCTTCGGATGTCGATCGCCGTGCGCCTTGCCGGTGCCGCCGAGCGTCACCTCGTGCAGGATCGACACATGATCGTCGATCACCGCGGTTTCGCCGACGACGAAACCGGTGGCATGGTCGAGCAAGATGCCGCGGCCGATGCGCGCGGCCGGATGAATTTCGACGGCGAACACTTCCGACACCCGGTTCTGCACCATCCACGCCGAGGCGATGCGTCCTTGGCGCCAGAGCCAATGGCCCACGCGGTAGCACTGCAACGCCTGATAGCCTTTGAAGAACAGCAGCGGTATCGCGTACGTCTCGCACGCCGGATCGCGGTCGCGCACCGCCTGCAAATCCGCCATCGCCGCCGCCACGATGTCCGGATCTTTGGAAAGCGCTTCGGACATCAAGTCCAAGGCGACGTGTTCGTCGAGCGCGCCGCCCGCCAACTTCGCCGACAAATGCGCGATCAACACATCCTCGAAGCGCTGACGATGCAACACCGTGCGCTGCAGAAAACCGGCGAGCGCCGGCTCCGCCTTTACCATCACGGTCACTTCGGCGCGAATCGCCTGCCACATCGTTTCCGATTGTGTCGTCGACAGATTATTCACTTTGCTCGGGCTCGCGCTATTCACGGGGGTAATCGCGCTGATAGTTCGGCGCTTCCTTCGTGACCATCACGTCATGCACGTGCGATTCGCGCACGCCGGCACTGGTGATGCGCACGAACTTGGCCTGCGTGCGCATCGTTTCGATGTCCGGGGATCCGGTGTAACCCATGGCCGAACGTAGCCCACCCATCAGCTGACGGATCACGTTCACCATCGGTCCCTTGTACGGCACCCGACCCTCGACACCTTCGGGCACGAGCTTGTCCCGCCCCGCGCCTTCCTGAAAATAGCGGTCGCTCGAACCTTCGCCCATCGCGCCGAGCGAGCCCATACCCCGATAAGTCTTGTACGACCGACCTTGGTAAATCTCGACCTCGCCCGGCGCTTCGTCGGTTCCCGCCAGCAGGCTGCCTACCATCACCGCGTGCGCGCCGGCGCCGATGGCCTTGGCGATATCGCCGGAATAGCGCACGCCGCCGTCGGCGATGATGCAAATATCCGTGCCGGCCAGCGCGCCCGCCACGTCCGCGATCGCCGTCAGCTGCGGTACGCCAACACCGGCAACGATGCGCGTCGTGCAAATCGAGCCGGGACCGATACCCACCTTCACGGCATCGGCGCCTGCTTTCTGTAGATCGCGCGCCGCTTCCGCGGTCGCGATGTTGCCACCGATCACGGACAGCTTCGGGTAATGCTTCTTAATCCAACGAATGCGGTCGATTTCGTTCTGCTGGTGGCCGTGCGCGGTATCGACGACGATCACGTCGACTTCCGCATCCACCAACCGTTCGACGCGTTCCTCGGTACCGGCACCGACCCCCACCGCGGCGCCGATGCACAACCGGCCTTTTCCGTCTTTCGCCGAGTTCGGAAACTCGCTCGACTTTTGTATGTCCTTCACCGTAATCAAACCCTTCAGGCCGAACTTGTCGTCGACCACCAAAATCTTTTCGATTCGGTGCTCGTGCAGCAGGCGCTGGATCTCGTCGCGCGGCGCGCCTTCGCGCACGGTCACGAGTTTCTGCTTGGGCGTCATGATCCGGCTTACCGGCTCGCTGTACCGCGTTTCGAAGCGCAGGTCGCGCGAGGTGACGATACCGACGAGGCCGCCGTTGTCGGTGACCGGCACGCCGGATATGCCGTGCGTCCGGGTTATATCGAGCACCTCGCGCACGGTCGTTTCCGGCGATACCGTGATCGGGTTAGCGATGATACCGGCTTCGAATTTCTTGACCTTACGGACTTCGTCCGCCTGACGCTCCGGGCGCAAGCTCTTGTGGATGATTCCAAGCCCGCCCTCTTGGGCAAGGCAAATACCCGTGCGCCCTTCCGTCACCGTATCCATGGCGGCCGACAGCAGCGGAATATTGAGGTGAATCGTGCGGGTAAGCGACGTCCTTAGTTGAACGTCGATGGGGACGACTTTCGAGTGCGCCGGCACCAATAGCACGTCATCGAACGTGAGGGCTTCTTGAGTGATCCGCATGGCGTATTATAGCGAACGCTCCGGCGTGCTCGCAATCGAACCACGAAGATTGACGCTGTCGACTGTCCGCCCTAAGGTTGCCTATTCTTACAACATAGCCCCTCTATGGGATGCAAACCGATATCTATTCCCGGCTCCTCGACAAGCGAACGCGGCGGCGGAAAGCGCCTCGCGCGGCCGTTATCTCGGCGAGCCCTTCTCGATCATGCAAACTGACCTCGACTTCAACCGATCGCCTACGGCACGCGAGGTTTATAGCGTCTCGCGGCTGAATCGCGAAGCGCGCGCGCTGCTTGAAACCGGCTTCCCGCCGCTCTGGGTCGAAGGCGAAATATCGAATCTCGCGCGCCCCGCGTCGGGGCACATCTATTTTCATCTGAAGGATGCGGCGGCGCAGGTCCGCTGCGCGCTGTTTCGCGCCCAGCTGCGTCTGGCGGCCACGGCGCCGCGCGACGGCATGCTCGTCACCGTACGCGCGCGCGTCACGTTGTATGAGGGACGCGGCGACTATCAACTCATCGTCGAGCACATCGAAGAGGCCGGCGAAGGTGCGCTGCGCCGTGCTTTCGAAGCGCTCAAAAATCGACTCGCCGAGGAAGGGCTGTTCGATACCGCACGCAAGCGGCCAATACCGCGATTGCCGCGCCGCGTCGGCGTGATCACGTCGCCGACCGGCGCCGTGCTGCACGACATCGTCACCACGCTCGAGCGGCGCTTTCCGTCCATTCCTATTTTGTTGTATCCCGTTCCCGTGCAAGGCAAGAGCGCCGCCGCGCCGATCGCCGATGCCATTCGCGCCGCGACCGCGCGCGGCGAGTGCGACGTCTTGATTCTCGCCCGCGGCGGCGGTTCGCTCGAAGACCTATGGGCGTTCAACGAAGAAATCGTAGCGCGGGCGCTCGCGGATTGCTCGATCCCGGTCGTGTCCGCGATCGGACACGAAACCGATTTCACCATCGCCGACATGGTCGCCGACGTGCGCGCGCCGACGCCGACCGCGGCGGCGGAGCTCGTGAGTCCCGATCAAGCCGAATGGTACCGGCGCTTCGAGCATATCGACGCGCGTTTGCGGCGTCGCGTTCGCGATCTGCTGCGCGAGCGCGCGCAACACGTCGACTGGCTGACGGCGCGGTTGCTACATCCGCGAGCGCGTCTGGAGGGTCTCAACCGACGCCTGGAGACACTGGCGCACCGCCTGCGGGCGGCCCAGGCGCTGCGCCTGCACACGGCGAACATGACGTTCCACTCACTTTCGAACCGCTTGCTACGGTATTCGCCGCTCGCGCGGCTGCGCGCGTCGCGCCTCGAGGGTCGGCATCTGTACGAACGCCTGCGCCGAGCCGTCTCCCAACGTCTGATCCAACAGAACGGCCAGCTGGCGCACTTCGCGCGCGCCTTGCGGACGCTTAGCCCGCTGGCAACGCTCAATCGCGGCTACGCGATCGTACGGCGCGAAGCGACCGGAGAGATTTTGCACGATGCCGGCGCGATCGCGATCGGCGAGCGGATCGAAACGCGCCTCGCGCACGGGCGGCTCTTGAGCCGCATCGAAGAGGCGCGCAAAAAGTGAAACGACTACTGGCATGTACGGCGCTTCTGGTCGCGTCCGCGGCGCCGGCCCAAACCCCGCCGCGCGCCGAACCGGTCCCCGGAGGGGTCGCCGTTGTGTCCATCGACGCCGCCACGAAAGACATGCCGCGCGCGTACTTGGGCGATTCGCGGGTAATGGTGATACGCGAGAAAGCGAAGTGGCTTGCCGTCGTGGGGCTACCGCTGTCGTTGCGCGCCGGGGAACACGAACTTCGCATCATCGACGGCGCCGGACAAAAACTGCTACAGCCCTTTACCGTACGCTCGAAGAAGTACGGCGCGCAAAATATCTCGCTCCAGAATAAACGCATGGTGAATCCGACCCGCGAGGACATGGTGCGCATCGGTCTCGACTCGAGCGACATTCGCGCCGCCTTCACGACCTGGCGCGAGATCGAAACGCCGCCGCTGACCTTCGATTTGCCGGTGGCGGGGCCGGTCAGCGGCGTATTTGGCACGCGACGCTTGTTCAACAACCAGGAACGCCAGCCGCACAGCGGCGTCGATCTGGCGGCGCCGCGCGGAACGCCGATCCGCGCGCCGGCGGACGGCGTCATCGTCGGAACCGGAGAATATTTTTTCAACGGCCGAACCGTGTTCATCGACCACGGGCAAGGGCTGATCACCATGTACAACCACATGGACCGCATCGCGGTCGCGCTCGGCGATGCGGTCAAGCGCGGGCAGCGGATCGGCGACGTCGGGATGACCGGGCGCGTCACGGGTCCGCACCTCCACTGGGGCGTCAGCCTGAATGACGTGCGCGTCGATCCGCTGATGTTCGTGCCGGAAGACGTGCTGAAGAATTCGGCGTCGAGAAAATAGCGGAATCGGCGCGCGCGGCTAGTTGGCTGGCGACTGCCAGATTCGCACCGCCTGATCGCGGCCGCCAGAGGCGAGTAATCGACCGTCGTGCGACACGGCGACGGATTGAACGAAACCCTCGTGCCCCGCGAGCGTCTGCACCAAGCGACCGGACCTCACGTCGAACACATACACGGTGCGATCGGCCGATCCGGCCGCGATCCAAGACGCGTCCGGCGCGACCGCCAGCGACAACACGGCTTGCGGAACATCGGTGAGCGTGCGTTCGTGCGTCAAGGTGCGAAGATCCCACAGACGAATCGTGTTGCCGGCATCGCCCGACGCCAGCCAACGACCGTCGGGCGAAAGCGCGAGCGCGAGAATAGGGTCTTTGTGTCCCGGCAGACTCGCGATCTCGGCGCTTTTTTCGAGATCCCAGATACGTATGGTTCGATCGCCCCCCGCGGACACGAGGCCCTTGCTGTCCGGCCGAAACACCACGGCATTCACCGCTGCGCTGTGCCCTTCGAGAGCGCGCCGCTCGCCATCGCGCAGATTCCAGACGTATATCGATCGATCCTTCCCGGCGGCGGCCAACAGGCGGCCATTCGGCGCGTAGACGACGCTGAACAACGGGTAGCCCGACGTATCGTAGCGTCCGATCGCGGCTGGATTCGTGACGTCCCAGAAGTAAACCGCACCGTCGGCGCCGGCCGATGCCAACGTGCGGCCGTCCGGCGCGAACGCAATCGCATTGGCCGGATATTCCTGCTTCAACACAGCGATCGAATTTTCCGAATCGACGTCCCACAGCCGGATGGTTCGATCGTTGCTCGCGCTAGCAAGGCGGTGGCTGCGCGGTGCGAACGCGACCGCTTGAATCCAATCGCCGTGTCCCGGCAGGACCGCGCGCAACGCGTTGGGCATCGGTGCGGCGCCAATCGGTCCAGGCGGCGCCGCTTTCCTTTCGGTTCGCGGTGACGGCGCCGCGGCCGTTTGCCGCCGCGGCAGCGCGGAACTCGACGTCCGTGCGGGCTTCGATGGCATCGTCGCCGGCGGCGAATCCGGCTTCGATGCATGTTGATACAGCGTCAGCCAGAAATTCTGAATCTTCGGCCACGCGTACCAACCGCCGATGCCGGAGGCGACCAGCAATACGAGGACAATGATGGCCTGCGTGGTGCGCGCGAACGCTTGCGCCAGACGTGAGCCCAATCGTTGCATCCCGCGCGTTGAGGCCGATGGCGTCGTCGACAACGCCGGCGCTGATCGCGGCCGCTTGGCGCGCCCGAGCAGATAATCCTGAAACTCGCGCGGCGTCTGCGGCCGGTCCTGGGCGTGGACCTGCATCGCCCAGTCGATGCCTTCGAGCATCACCTGCTGGCAACGTCCGGCTGCCGCCAGGGTCGCCGGCTTCAGCGGGTCCGTCTTGTAATCGAGTATCGCGCGATAGCGATCCAAAGCGTCGTCCGGTCGCTTGCCGGTAACGCAGCGGTACATGGTTGCGCCGAGGGCGTAGACGTCAGACCAGGGCCCGAGCTTCCCCTTGTCCGGATACTGCTCGACCGGCGCATATCCGCGCGTCAAAGCCACCCGCCCCGACGACTGATTCTCGGTCATCGCGTGCCGGGCCGAGCCGAAGTCGATCAGCATCGGGCTGCCGTCGCGGCGCAGATAAATGTTCTCCGGTTTGATATCGAGGTGGAGCAATCCCACTTCGTGTACGGCGTGCAGGCCGTTCAGTATCGGCATGACGATGCGCAATAAACCTGCCTCGTCCAGTCGCTGACCTTTCTCCTTGAGATACTGAGCCAACGTCTGTCCCTGCTCGTACTCCATCACCGTGTAGGCGGTTCCGTTGGCTTCGATGAAGCGCAATACGCGCACGATGTTATGATGCTTGAAGCGCGCCAGCGCGCGCGCCTCCTTCAAAAAATTCTTCAGGCCCCAGTGATAAAAGCGAATAGCGTCCTTGGAGGCGCGCGGCACCACGAACGTAGTGCGGCCGTCGCGCGCGGCAACGTCTTGCGGCAGATACTCCTTGATGGCGACGTGGGCGCCGAGCGCATTGTCATGCGCCAGATAGGTGACGCTGAAGCCGCCGTGACCGAGTACCGATTCGATCGTGTAGTCGGCCAACGTCGAACCGGCTTTTAGGGCGTTTTCGTGATAAGCACTCAATGGGATACCGACCTGTCTTTCGTCCGGGCGCCGTCGGCAAGAGCCGCGCGTTGAATCTCGAACCACAGCTATCTATATAGCATGCGCGAACGGGTGTTTTTCCCTTGGTGGGCGGATAGATAGCGCGACTATCTTCTTGAGCGGTTAGCGTTGGCGGCGTCGCCGGCGCGGGCGTCGATCCGAATAGGGGTTGGCGCCTTCTTTGACCTGTACGGCGACGGGCGTGCCAACCAAGTGAAACGCCTTGCGGACGCAGCGCGCCAGATAGCGGCGATACGACGCCGACAGCGCGCGAACCTGGTTTCCGTGCACAATAACCAGCGGCGGGTTCTTGCCGCCCTGGTGCGCGAATTTTAGGCGAATCCGGCGCCCGCGCTCGATCGGCGGCGGTGTCGCCGCAACCGCCGCCCGCAGCACCTTGTTCAGGCGCGGCGTCGGCAAATCGCAAGTGGCCGATGCAAACGCCTTGTCGACCGACGCGAACAGCGCACCAACCCCGGTTTTGTGCAGCGCCGAAATGTAATGGACCGGCGCGAAGTCGAGAAAGCGCAGTTTGCGCTCCAGCTCACGCTTCACCCAAACGCGCCCCTCCCGGTCCAGCGCATCCCACTTGTTCAGCGCGAGTATCAGCGCCCGACCGTGCTTCAGGGCGTAGCTTGCAAGCGTCGCGTCGTGCTCGCCGACGCCGGCCAGCGCATCCAGCACCAGGATGACGACGTTAGCCTGATCGATCGCTTGCAGTGTTTTAAGCGCGGAGAACTTCTCGACGGCATCCTCGACCCGCGCGCGCCGGCGAACGCCCGCGGTGTCGACCAATACGTAGCGCTTGCGACCGCGCTCGAGCGGTATGTCGATGGCATCGCGCGTCGTCCCGGGCAGATCGGAGACGATGACGCGTTCCTCGCCGAGCAGCGCATTGACCAGCGTTGACTTCCCCGCGTTCGGCCGGCCGATGACGGCGACGCGCGGGAGATCGGACGCCACCGCCTCTTCCTCGACGCGCGGCAAGGGTGCGAGGACCTGTCGCATCAGATCGGCGATTCCTTCGCCGTGTCCGGACGAGATCGGCCGCGGCTCGCCCAGACCGAGGGGATAGAACTCCCCGACCAGCGTGGCGGGTTCCATGCCTTCGGCCTTGTTGACGGCGAGCGTCAGCGGCTTCCCGAGCCGGCGTAGATCATTTGCGATCTCGCGATCGAGCGGCTGCACGCCTTCGCGCGCGTCGACCAACAGCACGATCGCGTCCGCCTCCACGAGCGCCTGACGCACTTGCGAAGCGACCAGCTGCCGCAGCGCCGCCTCGGCGCAAGCCCCGCCGCCGCCGGCACCGGAAATGCCGCCGGTATCGACGACATAATACGGTCGATCGCCCGCCAAACCGTCACCGTACTGGCGATCCCGCGTCACGCCCGGTTCGTCGGCCACGATGGCCGCGCGGCTGCGCGTCAAACGATTGAACAGCGTGGATTTGCCGACGTTCGGCCGGCCGACCAGTACCACGACGGGCTTCATGAGCGCCTCATAGCATCGCCGGCCGCGGGCGGCGGCAGGATTACTTCCGCACGAGTCGCAACGCGGATAACGTACCCGATATGCCCGAAACGAACACCGTCCCGTCCGAAACCGCGGCACGGGCGCGCACCGGCGCGCCGACGGCTTGGTAACGCGCAACGAAGCGGCCGTCCTCGCGCGCGAGCCAATGTACATAACCTTCGTAGTCGGCGACGACAACGACGTCGTCGTGGACAATGGGTGCATTCAGGCCGCGGCCGCGCAGCGCTTCCTGGCGCCACAAGCTTGCGCCGTTACGGCGATCGAACGCCATCACGTAACCGCGATCATTCGTGAGATAAAGCGTCTTGCCGTCGCTCGCCATGCCGGTATGGGTCGATACATCGCGCGACCAGAGCACATTACCGTTGCTCGGATTGAGCGCCGCGAGCTTTCCTTGAAAACTCGCGGCGTAAATCGCGTCGTCGAACACGAGCGGCGAGACATCCACGTCGACCAGCCGCTCGATCTCGTTGCGTCCCCGCGGCAGCGCGACGGCGGTTTCCCACAACGGTTGGCCGTCCTGCACGCGCAGCGCCGCCATTCGCCCGCTGGCGAATCCCGCCAGCACGGCCCCCGAGATTAACACCGGCGTATCGGTGCCGCGCAAACTGAGCGCCGGTTCGGTACGCTCGAACGACCATAAACGTTTACCGTCCGCGATCGCCAGACCGAACACGCGACCGTCGACGGTTCGCACCACGACCAGGGACTCGCCGACCGCCGGCGGCGCCAGTATTTCGCTCGATACCTTCGCGACCCAGCGCTGTTCGCCGCTGTCGCGCGCCAGCGCGACCACTCGGCCGGCGCGCGTGCCGACCGCCACCAGCGTCGATCCGACGCCGACCCCGCCGCCAATCGGCACGTTCAGCTCGACTTGCCAGCGCCGACGACCGGTATCGGCGGCCAGCGCACTGACGCGTCCGCCGGCCCCGGCGGCGTAGACGGTCGAATCGCGCACCGCCGGCACGAGACCATCAAATTCCTTGCTACCGCTCCCGATATCCGCCGACCATAGTTGCGACACGGTAAACACCGGGGTGAATTCCGCGAGCGGCGCCGGCGGCTCACGCACCGAGGTCGACGCGCAACCCACGAGCAGCAACGCCAATCCGAGCGCCCGCGCGGACAGCGTCACTTGCCCGGCGCTCCGCCGATGTCGGCCAATTTCATCTCGATTAACGCGCGCGCTTGTGTTCTTTCCGTTAAACGGTCGAGCGCCGCGCGGTAGGCGGCGCGCGCCTCCTCCGACTTTCCGAGTCCGGCATAGGCGTCGCCTTTCAGCTCCGCATATTCGGCCGCGAAACCGGGCGCATCGCCCTGAACCAGCGCGAGCGCGGCGTCGTATTCCCGGTTCGCCAAGAGCAGCTGTCCGAGTCGCAACCGCGCCGCGTGCGCCGCGCCCGCGTCGGTCGCGTGATCGACGGCCCACTGCAGATGCGTGCGCGCGGTCGCCGGGTCGTTGGCCTCGACGCTCACCCGTGCGAGCATCAATGCCGCCATGCCGGCATAGGGCGTGCGCGCGTAATCGTCCATCAGTTTCTTACCGCTCGCGCGCGCCTGCGCCGTTCTGGCTTCCTGCGCTTGTCTCGCCATTTGCGCATAGAGCGCCGACGCCGCCGCGCGTTGTTCCTCCTGATAGCGCGTCCAGTACTTGTTGCCGAACAGCAATCCCAACCCGAGCAGCACGCCGATTAACAGCGCGCCGCCGTAGTTCTTCCCCCACTCCTTCAGTTTTTCGAGCTCTTCTTGGTCCGTGTACGCCGCCACACTTAATTCTCCACCCCGATTGAAGTCTTTGTCGCATCGGTCGCGGACCCAAACCGCGCCGCCAGATAAGCGCCGACGTCACCATACGACAGCGCCTGTCGACCCTCGTTTCCGCGGAGATCTTTGACCGTCACCTGTGTCGGTGTCTCCACCAATACGACATAACGCGCGCCGCTGCGATCGGCGCGCTTCAACTGGCTCTTCTCGCTGCCGCCGCCGCAATGGCATTCGGCACGTAGGCCGAGGTCGCGCAGCGACTCCGCCAGCCGCAGCGCGGCTGCGATCGGTGCGCCGCCAGCCACCACGTAAAGCTGCGCAGTGCCGTCGTCCGCCGCCGCGCCCAGTTGCATCACCAATTCGACCAAGCGTTCGAGGCCGATGGCGAAGCCGACGGCGGGCGTCGCTTTGCCGCCGAGCAACTCGACCAACCCGTCGTAGCGTCCGCCGGCGCAAATCGCCGCCTGGGCGCCGAGACGGTCGCTCAACCACTCGAACACCGTGCGCGTATAGTAGTCCAAGCCGCGCACCAGCCGCGGATTGATTTGGTAGTCGACACCGGCGGCGTCCAGCAGTGTGCGCAGTTCCTGGAAATGGGCGCGCGACGCATCATCCACATGCTCCAACAGTTCCGGTGCCTTGCGCAAAATATCCTGCAAATCGGGGTTCTTGCTATCCAGCACGCGCAACGGATTGCCGTCGAGCCGGCGCCGGGCGTCCTCGTCCAAGGCATCGACATGATCGCGCAAATAGGCGATCAACCGCGCGCGATAGGCGGCGCGCGCCTGCGGCGTTCCGAGCGTATTCAACTCGAGCCGCAGGCCGGTCAGGCCGAGCCGTTTGAACAAACGCGCCGTCAGAAAGATCATCTCGGCATCGACGTCCGGACCCGCCATGCCATAGGCCTCGACGCCAATCTGATGAAATTGCCGATACCGGCCCTTCTGCGGCCGCTCATGGCGAAACATCGGACCGGCGTACCACCAACGCTGCACCTGATTGTGCAGCAATCCGTTTTCGATGCCGGCACGCACGGTGCTCGCCGTTCCTTCGGGTCGCAGCGTCAGGCTGTCGCCGTTGCGATCCTCGAAGGTGTACATCTCTTTCTCGACGATATCCGTATGCGAACCGATCGAGCGTGCGAACAGTTCGGTACGCTCCACCACCGGCAGACGAATTTCGCGATAGCCGTAACCGTGCAAGACGTCCCGCGCCGCGGCTTCGACGCGTTGCCAGTACGCGACCGTCGAAGGCAGCAGATCGTTCATGCCGCGCACGGCCTGGATGGCCTTGGTCACGTGACGGTAATCTCCACGGGCGGGAATAGCGGCGTCGTCAGCCGGGCGGCTGTCCCAGCGTAAATCGCGCGACCTCGCCGCGCTTGTGCGGCATCGTATCGTACGGTTGGCCGTTGAACTCGACGGTCACGCCGTCGACGTTACCGAGAAAAACGCTTAGCGGCGCGACCCCGCCGACGCTGACGACGCGGCCGGCCGGAATGGTTTCGTACAGCAACCGACGTTGCTGGGCATCGCGAACATCCGCCCACGATTCCTCGTGAACGTACAGCACCAGTTGCGACATCGGCGTATTCGCGCTCGGCGCGGCGGGCGGCGGCACGGCGGCGGCGGGTTCGGACGCGGGCGGCCTTGCAATCGGAACGGGTGGATTTTCACCCGGCGTAACGACCGGTTCTCGGCTCGGCGCGGCAGCGGTTGTCGCCGGTTCGCGCTCTTCGCTGACGATCTCGCGCGGCGTCGGAGCGGGCCTGGGCGCCGGTTTGACCGCGGCGATGGGGAATGCCGGAGCTGGCGGCCTCTTGTTCGCCGCATCGTGGCCGGCCCACCAAAGTGCGGCCGATCCCAATAGGACCAGCACCACGACTCCGGTTCCGAGCCGAACCAGCATGTCGCTGCTCGTCACTTGGCGTACCGGTGCCGGTGCCGTCATGTCGACCTGCTGCGTCGCCTGCGGCAGCCGACCGTAGGCATCCACCAGCGGCTGCGGCGCGAGTCCGAGAAATTGTGCGTAGTTTCGCAAATACCCACGCACGTACGTCGGACCGGGCAGTCGCTCGAACGCGCACTCCTCGAGCGCCGTCACGATGCGCGCCGACAGCCGCAACGCCTGTGCCGCTTGGTCCACCGACAACCCGCGGCTCTCGCGCGCCCGGCGGAGCGTCGCGCCGAGTGCATTTTCGTTTTCCGCTCGCTTGGCTTCCACGCACCCTACCCCTTCGAGTCCTTGCCGGTTTCGGTCAGTTGCTGCGCCTCGGGCGAAGTCGGAAATTTCCCGCGCAGACGCACCGCGTAACTCGCTTCGTCGTCTTTGTTCTTTAGTTTACGCTCCACGCGAACCGCCAACAGCAGCGCCTGCGGCGTGTCTTGCGACGCATGGAAGTGACGTTGTAGAAAGCCGCGCGCGGCCAGCGTGCGCCCCGAATCGTAGGCAATACGCGCCATATGATAAAGCGAATTCGGCAAACCCGAGTCGATCGCCAACGCCTCGCGGAAATTGCTTTCCGCTTTGGCGTACGCCTTTACCTTATAGAAGCACAACGCGGCGTTTTCGTACGCCGCCGCGGGAGTCTTGTACAAGGGGTTGGCAACTGCTTTGCGAAACCACTTTTCCGCTTCATCGACGCGGTTGCGCTCGCACAGGAATGCGCCGAAATTATTCTGCGCTTCCGAGTTTTTTTGATCTTCGCGTACGGCGCGCCGGAAGTGCTCCTCCGCCGCATCGTAGTTCTTAAAGCGCCACTGCAATACCGCCATCATATTATTCGCCTGCGAATTGTCGGCGTCGATGGCAAGCGCCTTGTCCAACTTCTCCTTGGCGAAATCCAGCTGTCCGCGCTGCAAGTAACCATTCGCCAGCTGAACGTTCGTGGCCACGAGCTGCGCCTGTTTGGCCTGGTCCAGGTCGCGCACCGAACTCGCGACGCATCCAACGAGCGCCAGCCAGATAAGGGCGGCGGCGGCGCGCGCCAGCATCGCGCTATCCTTCATTAGCCGCGCGCCCCAGCCAACGTTCGCGCCGACCGGTGCGGTCGCTTACCCGACCGGCGAGCTGGCCGCACGCGGCATCGATGTCATCGCCGCGCGTGCGCCGCGTGATAGTAATCAGGTCGGCCCGTGTAAGAACCTCGCGAAATGCATCGATCGCCGCCGACGAAGACCGCTGATAGCGCGTGTGCGGAAACGGGTTGAACGGAATCAAGTTGACCTTCGCCGGCACGTCGCGCAATAAACGCACCAGTTCGCTTGCGTGCGCCACGGAATCGTTGACCCCCGCCAGCATCACGTACTCGAACGTCACCTTGCGCCGCGGTTCATCCGCCACGTAGCGGCGACACGCATCGAGCAATTCGGCGATCGGGTACTTGCGGTTGAGCGGCACCAGTTCCGTGCGCAACGCGTCATTCGGCGCGTGTAGCGACACGGCAAGACTGACCGGATTGGCGTCCCGCAGTCGGTCGATCAGCGGAACCAGCCCGGCGGTACTGACGGTGACGCGCCGGCGTGACAACCCGTATGCCACGTCGTCAAGCAGGACGTTTATCGCCGCGATAACGCTGTCGAAATTGAGCAGCGGCTCGCCCATTCCCATGAACACGATGTTCGTGATCACGCGCGTTTCCGGTCCGCCCACTTGTCCGAGCAAACGGCTTGCCATCCACATTTGCCCGATGATCTCGGCGGCCGACAAATCGCGATTGAAGCCTTGCGCGCCGGTCGAGCAAAACGTGCAATTGAGACTACAGCCGACCTGCGAGGAAACGCACAGCGTGCCGCGGCTTTCTTCCGGAATGAACACCGTCTCGATGCAGTTGCCGTCGGCGAGCTCGAACAGCCACTTACGCGTGCCGTCGGCGGCGATTTGATCGTGCTTGACCGCGGGCGCGACGATCGCGGCACTTTCCGCAAGGCGCGCGCGCAGCGCCTTACTCAAGTTGGTCATGCCGGCGAAATCGCTCACGCCGTATTGGTGCAGCCACTGCATGACCTGCAAACCGCGAAACGGCTTTTCGCCGAGCGCCGTGAAAAACGCTTGAAGCTGCGTACGATCCAGACCGAGCAGATTGGTGGGCGGGTTTGCGGTCACTGAATTTCGTCGTTACGAATCGCGCGAATGGATATCGCCGTTCTGGAAAAAATAGCGGATTTCGGTCGCTGCGGTTTCCGGTCCGTCGGAGCCGTGAACCGCGTTCTTCTCGACGTCGAACGCGAAGTCCGCGCGGATGGTGCCCGCCGCCGCCTTCTTCGGATCGGTGGCGCCCATCAGCTCGCGGTTACGCGCGATCGCGTTCTCTCCTTCCAGCACTTGCACCAGGATCGGTCCCGAGGTCATGAACTTCACCAGGTCCCGAAAAAACGGGCGCTCCTTGTGAACGGCATAGAACCCCTCGGCCTGTTGCTGATTCAGCCGCAACATCTTGGCCGCGACGATACGCAATCCCGCCTTTTCGAAACGCGCATTGATCGCGCCGATCGAGTTCTTCGCAACCGCGTCGGGCTTAATAATGGACAATGTGCGTTCGACCGCCATGAATACTCCGCTAGCTATTGATCCAATATGGAATGAGACGACAGGGATGAAAAGGCGATTATGACTAGCGGCGTAGTGTAGCCGCTCGATTCCGGCCAAACAACGCTCGCGGGGAGGCTCAGTCCCAGCGATCGTCGCGAACCTGAATGCGCCCGGCATGGACGCGGACGGGGAAACAGTGGATCGGTTCGTACGCCGGCGGGGCCAACACTTCGCCGGTTTGGAGCGAGAATCGCGCGCCGTGCCGCGGGCAAACGATGGCATCGCCGTCGACGGCGCCGCCGCTGAGCGTGCCGCCATCGTGCGTACACACGTCCTCGACCGCGTGAAAACCGTCCGGCAAGTGAAACACCGCGACCGCCGCGCCGTCCACGTCGACGACGCGATGCGCACCCGGCGCGAGTTCCTCCACGGCGGCGACGTCGACCCAATCGGACATTGGGTTCTACAGCATACCGAGCTGCAGTTTGGCCGCCTCGCTCATACGCTCGCTCGACCAGGGCGGATCCCAAACGAGCTCGACGGCGGCGTCCTTGACGCCGGGCACCGCTTTCACGGCTTGCTCTACCGTCGCCGGAAACGTCTGCGCGACCGGGCAGCCGGGCGCGGTTAAGGTCATTTGCAGCCGAACGTCGCCTTCGGCGTCGATGGCGAGCCCGTAGATCAGCCCGAGATCGTAAATATTCACCGGGATCTCGGGATCGAAGACGCCGCGAAGCGCGCCGACGACCTGCTCCTTGAGTTCGTCCGACGCGGTCGCTGCGGCGTCCTTCGGGTCGGCACTGTCGGTCATGTCGTTCATTCGGTGCTCACCGTCGCGGCGCTATCTTTCAACGCCGCCTCCAAGGTGTGCCATGGGAGCGTCGCGCACTTCACGCGCGCCGGGTATTCGCGAACGCCGGCAAGCACTTGCAGCTTGCCGAGATTCGCGGCGTCGCCGTCTTTGGTCAGCAGGTTGTGCACGCCGTGATACAGCGCCTGCACTTCCGGGAGCGTCTTACCCTTGATGCACTCCGTCATCAGCGACGCCGACGCCGTCGATATGGCGCAACCGGCGCCGTCGAAACCGACATCCGTGATGACGCCGTCTTTGATCTTCAACTCGAGCGTAAGCTGGTCGCCGCACAACGGATTGTGACCGACCGCGTGATGATTGGCGCCCTCCGGCACGCGGCGAAAATTTCGCGGCCGCCGGTTGTGATCCAGGATCACTTCTTCGTACAGCGTGCGCAGGTCCTGCATCAGCCGAACATCTCCCGAACTTTCCGGATGCCGAGTATCAACGCATCGACGTCGCCGCGGGTGTTATAACACGCAAACGACGCGCGCGCGGTGGCCGGCAAACGCAGACGCTGCATCAGCGGCATGGCGCAGTGATGGCCGGTACGAATCGCCACGCCCTCGTGATCGAGGACGGTGCCGATATCATGCGGATGCGCGCCATCGAGCGTGAACGACAGAATGCCAATCTTCGCGCGCGCGGTTCCGATGACGCGCGCTCCCGGTATTTCGAGCAGCGCGCGGGTTGCACGGTCCAGCAAGTCGCGCTCATGCGCGCCGATCGCCGCCCGGTCCAACCCGTTCACGTAGTCGATCGCCGCGCCGAGTCCGATCGCACCTGCGATATGCGGCGTTCCCGCCTCGAACTTGTGCGGCAAATCGTTATACGTCGTCTTCTCGAACGTCACGGTCTTGATCATGTCGCCGCCGCCTTGATACGGCGGCATGGCCTCGAGCAGCCGTTCCTTTCCGTACAGCACGCCGATGCCGGTCGGGCCGTACAGCTTGTGACTCGAAAACGCATAGAAATCGCAGTCGAGCGCACGAACGTCGACCGGCACGTGCGCCACCGCCTGCGCGCCGTCGACCAGCACCACCGCGCCCGCCGCGTGCGCGCGCGCGATGATGCGCTCGATCGGCGTGACCGTGCCGATGGCATTCGAGCATTGTGTGACCGCGACCATGCGCGTGCGCTCGCTCAGCAAGCGTTCGAACTCCTCCATGATTAACTCGCCGCTGTCGGTTATCGGAACCACACGCAATGTTGCGCCGACCTCCGCGCACAGCATTTGCCACGGCACGATGTTCGCGTGATGTTCCAAGGTTGTAATGAGAACTTCATCGCCGGCCCGGACGTTTGTGCGCCCCCAACTCGAAGCAACGAGGTTCACGCCTTCGGTCGTGCCGCGCACAAACACGATCTCCTTGTCCGACGCGGCGTTGATGAACTGTCGCACCGTAGCGCGCGCACCCTCATAGGCGCTGGTGGCGCGTTCGCTCAGCGTGTGCACGCCGCGATGAATATTTGCATTGTCAGTGCGGTAATAGTGATTCAGCGCCTCGATAACGGCATTCGGCTTCTGCGTTGTCGCGGCATTGTCGAGATACACCAGCGGCCTGCCGTGCACTTGTTGTGTCAATATCGGGAAGTTGGCCCGGAGACGTTCGAGATCGAACGTCCCGCCGGGGCGATCTATCCGCGTTTCTTTCGCCGCGCGACTCATACCAATTCCACCTCTCGGATGACGCGACCCCGCAGCAAACGGGCCATCAGGCGCCGATCGAGTTCCGCGCGCAACGGCACGAGCTTGAAGCGGCGCAGCACGTCGTTCGCGAACGCGAAGGTCAACAAATCCCGCGCGGTCGCATCATCGACCGCGCGCGTGCGCAAGTAATACAACTGATTCGGATCGAGTTGACCGACGGTGGCGCCGTGCGCACACTTGACGTCGTCGGCGTAAATTTCCAGTTCCGGTTTGGTATCTACTTCGGCATCGTCCGACAACAATAAATTGTTGTTCGTCTGCTGCGCGTCGGTCTGTTGCGCGTCGGGATGCACCAGCACGCGTCCGTTGAACACCGCGCGTGCGCGCCCATCGAGCACTCCTTTATACAGCTCTCGGCTGGTGCTTCGCGGCGCAGCATGTTCGATCACCGTATGGTTATCGACATGCTGCCGGCCGCTTACCGAATAAAGTCCGTTCAATGCACAGGTCGCGCCTTCGGCCAACACGGTGCGCAGGTCGTTGCGTACCAAAAGCCCGCCCAAGTCGACGGCGTTCGAGACGAATTCGCTGTCGCGCGCCTGCCGGACATGCACACCGCCGACATGAAAGCTCTGCGCGCTCTCCTCTTGCACGCGGTAATACGTAAGCTTGGCGCGCGCCGCCAAGGCAATTTCCGTCAATGCGTTGCAAAAATAGACCGGGCCATCGAATCCGACGAAGTGTTCGACGATGGTCGCGCAACTCTCTTCACCGGCCACCACCAACGTTCGCGGCACACTCATCGCGTTCAACGCGGCGAAATGAATCAGATGAATGGGCCGCTCCAAAACGGTTTTCGCCGCCAGGTGAAGGAACGCGCCGTCGTTCAGAAATGCGGTGTTCAGCGCCGCCAACGCGCCGATTTCCACCGTACCGATTTCACCCAGATAACTTTGCAGCTGCTCCGGCGCGCGCGCCATCGCGTCCGCAAGCGATCCGGCAAAGACGACGCCGTCGCTTTTTGGCGGATCGGACAGCGCCGCCTGATAGCGACCGCCGACAAACACCAATCGATGCGCCGGCAAATCGAACGACGCCGCGCGCAGCGTGTCGTTCGTTACGGCACCGATGTCCGGTTGAGCCGGTGCGAATGCTTGCCGCGTCAACGCGGCGAGATTGGTATAGCGCCAGGCTTCGTCGCGGGTCGTCGGAAACCCAGCGTCGGCAAAACGCTCGCGTGCACGCCCGCGCAATTGCCGTAGCCACGAATGCGCGTTTCCCGGCAGCCGATCGGCCTGCGCCGCGGCCGCCGCCAGATAGCTTTCCTTCGCGTCAATCGGCCCACCCATGTCGCTACACTCGCGCCTCGTTCTCGATCCAGCCATAACCCTGTTTTTCCAGCTCGTGCGCCAGTTCCTTGCCGCCCGACTTTGCAATGCGCCCGTGCGCCAACACATGCACGCGATCCGGGACCACGTAGTTCAGTAACCGCTGATAGTGCGTCACCAGAATCATCGCGCGGTCCGGCCCGCGCAGGGCGTTGACGCCGTTCGCCACGACCTTCAACGCGTCGATGTCCAGGCCCGAATCGGTTTCATCGAGCAGCGCCATGCGCGGCTCCAGCACCGTCATCTGCAATATCTCGTTGCGCTTGCGCTCGCCGCCCGAGAAGCCTTCGTTGACCGCCCGATAAATGAACTCCTCCGGCATTTCCACCAGCTTCATTTTGTCCTTCACCAGCGTTAGGAAATCCATGGCATCGAGTTCCTCCTCACCGCGATGTTTACGAATCGCGTTGAGCGCTGCTTTGAGCAAATAGATGTTGCTCACGCCCGAAATCTCGACCGGATATTGAAATCCAAGAAATATTCCCTCGCGCGCGCGCTCCTCCGTGCTCAACGCGAGCAAATCCTTCCCGAGATACATGATCGAACCGGCCGTCACCTGGTAGCCATCGCGACCGGCCAACACGTGCGCCAACGTGCTCTTGCCCGACCCGTTCGGGCCCATGATCGCATGGACCTCGCCCGCGTCGACCTGGAGATCGATGCCTTTTAGTATCTCCTTGCCGTCGACGGTTGCGTGCAGATTCTCAATAACCAGCATCTTCGTATGACTCACCCCACGGCCCCTTCGAGACTCACGCCGATCAGCTTTTGCGCCTCGACGGCGAACTCCATTGGCAGCTCCTTGAATACTTCTTTACAGAATCCGTTCACCACCATCGACACCGCGTCTTCGGCGGACAACCCCCGCTGGCGCAGGTAGTAGAGTTGATCCTCGCTGATCTTTAGCGTCGTCGCCTCGTGCTCCACGTTCGCCGTCGGATTCTTAACTTCGATGTACGGAAACGTGTGCGCGCCGCACTTGTCGCCCATGAGTAACGAATCGCACTGCGTGTAGTTCCGCGCGTTGCGCGCGCTCTTCAACACTTTTACCAAACCGCGGTAAGCGTTCTGGCCGTGGCCCGCGGCGATGCCTTTCGACACGATCGTGCTGCGCGTGTTCTTACCGATGTGAATCATCTTCGTGCCGGTGTCGGCCTGCTGATAGTTGTTCGTCAACGCGACCGAATAAAATTCGCCGATCGAATTATCGCCTTCGAGCAGCACGCTCGGATATTTCCACGTAATCGCGGAACCGGTTTCAACTTGGGTCCAGGAGATGCGTGCGTTTTCGCCGCGACAGGCGCCGCGCTTGGTGACAAAGTTGTAAATACCGCCGCGACCCTGCTCGTCGCCGGGATACCAGTTCTGCACGGTCGAATATTTTATTCGCGCATCCTTCAGCGCCACCAACTCGACCACGGCGGCATGCAATTGATTCTCGTCGCGCATCGGCGCCGTGCAGCCTTCGAGGTAGCTCACGTACGCGCCTTCGTCGGCGATGATCAACGTGCGCTCGAACTGTCCGGTTTTCGCCGCGTTAATGCGGAAATACGTCGACAACTCCATCGGACAACGCACGCCCTTCGGCACGTACACGAACGAACCGTCGCTGAACACGGCCGCGTTGAGCGACGCGTAAAAGTTGTCGGTGTACGGCACGACCGTACCCAAATATTTCTGTACCAAATCGGAATGGTTGCGCACCGCCTCCGAGAATGAGCAGAAAATGATGCCGACCTCGGCGAGCTTGCTCTTGAACGTGGTCGCAACTGAAACACTGTCGAAGACCGCATCCACGGCAACGCCGGCCAGCCACTCGCGCTCTTTCAGGGGAATACCGAGCTTGTCGTAGGTCTCCAACAGTTTCGGATCGACTTCATCCAAACTCTTGGGTCCGTCCTTCTGCGACTTCGGCGCCGAGTAGTAACTGAGCGCCTGGAAATCGACCGGCGGATAATGGACATGCGCCCACTTCGGCTCTTGCATGGTAAGCCAGTGCCGGTAAGCGCGCAGTCGCCATTCGAGCATGAATCGCGGCTCGTTCTTTTTGGCCGACAGCGCACAGATGATCTCCTCGTTCAGACCGGGCGGCAGCGAATCGGCTTCGACCAGCGTCGTGAAACCGTGACGATACTGTTGTCGAATGATGTCTTCGATTTCTCGATTAGGCGTCGCCATGTCGTTGCTCTCGTTTCGTCCACGCCGCGCTCACGCGCCGCGGATAGATCTTTACGGGTGTACCGGACATGGGCGGCAAATCCGGCTCCGCCATCTCCGCCAAACTTACACCGGCCAGCGCTTCCCGCACCGCGCCGCTGATGCGCTGCCAGTTCGTTCGAATCGAGCACAGGGACTCTTGCGTACACAAACCCGGCGAGCTGCCGCATTCGGTCAACCCGACGCGGCCTTCGAGGGCGTCGATAATTTCGAGCATGCTGATCTGCGCCGGCGGTCGCGCGAGGCTATAGCCGCCCTTCACGCCTCGATGCGAAACGACCAACCGTTCGTGAACCAATTGCTTCAATATCTTGCTCACCGTCGGCGCCGCCAGACGAATTTCCCCCGCGATTTCGCTTACCGAGTGCAGGCGGCCGTTCTCCTTGGCCAGGTAAGTCATCGCCACGGTTCCGTAGTCGGTGAGTTTGCTTATTCGCAGCATCGTATTCGCCTATAAAAACCGTACTATTTTAGTCCGCATTAAAGACGCGCCTCAACCCAAAAACACACCGCACCGAGAGGTCCCGACAATTACCGTCTCATTGCCTAAACGGTGAAGCTTTCACCGCATCCGCAACGGGCTTTTTCGTTGGGGTTCTTGAAGCGAAAACCTTCGTTCAGTCCTTCGCGCGCATAGTCGATTTCGGTTCCATCGAGAAACGCCAGGCTCTTTCGGTCAACCACGATACGCACGCCGTCACTTTCGAAAACCTGATCGTCGGGGCCTGCGGCGTCGGCGAACTCGACAAGGTAAGCATTTCCGGAACAACCCGTCGGCTTCACGCCTAAACGCAACACCGCATTCGGTGAATACTTCGCCAAATGGTTCTTCGCGCGCGTTACGGCTCGTTCAGTCAGCGTGATCGCCATTTACACCACCTCGCGCACCGGCGTCGCAATCCGCGACTGCACTTGCTGCCGCGTCGCGACCTGCCGGACGTGCGGTCGCTGCACCAACTCCCCGAGCGTTATTCCACTCAAGAATTGATAGATCTGACCGCTCAACTCTTCCCACAGTTGATGCGTCAAACACGGCTCATCGCCCTGGCAATTACGCTCGCCGCCGCAGCGGGTCGCGTCGATATTCTCGTTGATCGCCACAATAATCTGGGCGACGGAAATCTGCGCGGGTAGCTTGGCCAGGTTGTAACCGCCGCCGGGTCCGCGAATACTTTCTACCAGCCCGGAGCGACGCAACTTCGCGAACAACTGCTCAAGATAAGAGAGCGAAATTCCTTGACGGCGGGCGATGTCGGATAAAGTCACCGAGCCCTTGTCGTAGTGCAAGGCCAGATCCAGCATCGCCGTTACGGCATAACGTCCCTTTGTTGTCAGCTTCATGATGTCGGCTCAGGTATTGCCTTAGATAACCTATATTTTACATGCCCGATTAATTCAGTCAACTATTGATTGGGTTCACCTGGTCCGAATACAAGCGCGATCGGGGTCGCCCTCGGACGAATCGACAGCTCAATTCGGGCCACTTTAGCGCGGCTTCTCCGACTCTTCATCGCTTCCCCGGCGCGGTTTCCGCAGGGTGACCTGAAATTGTTTCAACACTCCACGCAGAATGTTCATTTCGTTTTGATCCGGTTGCGCGCGATTGAACAGTCGATGCAGCCGCCTCTGCAACAGCCGTGGATTCTTTGGATCGAGAAAATCGATTTCCGTAAGCACCTCTTCGAGATGACGGTAGAACCGGCTCATTTCCGCGTCGGTTACGGGCGGATCCGTGGGCGTCGCCGCCGGCTTACGCTCGACCGCGAAGCGATAAATCTCATACGCCACGATCTGAACGGCACACACCAGATTGAGCGCCGGATAGTCGGAGCTCGACGGGATATACATCACCCGGTGACAGCGATCCAACACCTCATTCGTCAGTCCGGATCGCTCCTGGCCGAAGAGCACGGCCGCGGGTCCGCGCCGCGCCTGCTCGACCAGCGTCGCCGCCCCTTCGCGCGGGTCGACCATCGGCCACTCAATGCGGCGATTGCGCGCGGTCGTTCCGACCACGAAATGGCAATCGCCGATCGCCTCGTCCAGCGTCGCGCACACCGTGGCGCGTTCCAATACGTCGGCCGCATCGGCCGCGCGCGCGATCGCTGCGCTGTCTCGGTGGTCGGCCGGCGCGACCAGATAGAGGCGCCCGATACCCATATTTTTCAGCGCGCGCGCCGTCCCCCCGATGTTGCCCGGATGCGAGGGCCGGATGAGTACGGCGCGAACGGATTGCAGCGGATTCATGTTAGCGGCGGTCAACGCGTGAACTTGCCTTTTAACGGGAATCCGCAGCTTATACAATCCGCCGCCTTCGCGTCATTCTCTAGAGCTATTGTCATGCACCCCATGCTGAACATCGCGGTCAAGGCCGCTCGCCGCGCGGGCAGCATTCTGGTGCGTAACGCCGACCGCATCGATCGATTCACGGTTGAATCCAAGGGGCGCAACGACTTCGTGACCGAGGTCGATCGCTTGGCGGAAGCTGAAATCATCGACATCCTGCGGCGCGCGTATCCGAATTATGCGATTCTGGCGGAGGAAAGCGGCGGCACCATGAGCGATGACTATTGCTGGATCGTCGATCCACTCGACGGTACCACGAATTTCATCCACGGCTATCCGCAGTACGGCGTCTCGATCGCGCTGCAACACAAGGGACGGCTGGAACAGGCGGTCGTGTTCGATCCGATGCGCAACGAACTTTTTACCGCGACGCGCGGCCAGGGCGCACATCTGAACGACCGGCGCATTCGCGTCAGCCAGACACACGATTTCAAGCGATCGCTGCTGGCGACCGGTTTCCCGTTCAAATCCGAAGCGTATCTCGAATCGTGGATCGCCGTGTTTCGCCGCGTCGCCGGCGAAACCAGCGGCGTACGCCGCGCCGGCTCCGCCGCGCTCGACTTGGCGCACGTCGCTTGCGGACGCTTCGACGCTTTTTGGGAGTTCGGATTGAAGATCTGGGACATGGCGGCGGGATGTTTATTGATCGAAGAAGCCGGCGGCATGGTCGGCGATCCGGTCGGCGGACAGGCGCATCTCGACTCCGGTCTCCTGGTTGCCGGCAATCCGAAGATCTACGCGGAACTGCTGAAACATACCGCCGCGTGTCTACCGCCGGACTGGGAAAACACGCGTACCGGCGGCGGCTAGGAATCCGCCCGCTCAGCGGCGCAAGGTCGGCGCCACGATTTCTCCGTAAACGACCTGTTCGAACGACCCGGTGCGTTCCAGCAGCCGCAGGATCCGCACCTGTCGCGGCTCGGAATCCTCATCCATCAATTCAACGACGTCACCCATCTGACAAGCACCGCGCGTCAGAACCAGCGTGGGCGGATGCTTCGTGATCTCGGTTGCCGGCAGCAGCAGCGCGGGAAGAATATTCTTGGGATCGTTGGTTCCGTCGAGTCGCCGCAGCAACGCCGCCGAAACGCCGCCAGCCAGCATCTCGACGCCCATTTCAACGCTGTTGACCTCCGGTGTCTTGACCCAACGAATCACGCTCACGCGCCAGCGTCCGAGATCGGTCGCTTGCTGCACGCCGATCAAGTCGCCGACCCGAACCGGTGCGAGCGCATCGCCGTAGCGATTCAGCGACATTCCCTGCGGACCGATATCGCGCAGGTGCCAGCGATTCACGCGATGCGACTCGATGGTCGGTGTCGTGACCGCCACCGAGTTTGAACCGCCTTCGCCGTGCTTCCGCGGAACGTTGTCCAAATCAATGAAGGTCTCGTCATCCGCATCGGCGCGCTTTCGCGGTGCCACGGGGATCGGGTCGATCGCACCGACGTAGTCCGCGAAGCGGCGCTGACCGTTGGCAAAATAGTGCACGGCGTTCAGGCCGCCACAAACAAATACGTTGCTGCTCTGTTGCCGCCGCGCGTAGCGCCGATGGGCAGTCTCGCCCCAGGAACGAACCATGCGCTGCAGAAGATCGATGCCGGTGCTATCGAGGCAGTCGATCCCGAGACCGAGCTTTTCCATCGGTTCGCCCTTTTCCAGCCGCAGCACGAAGGTTCGCACGGTGTTCAACAACGTGCGCACATCCAAGACGTAAGCGCTCTTTTCGAAGGACTGTCCGCTCTTGCCCAGGGGTACCGGCGACGCGTCCGTCTCGGGATCGATCCGAAAACGCCCGGTCGGGTCGGCGTGCTCGGCCGGCGCGGCGATTCGCGCTTGCGCCGCCCAGCGCGCAAGAAACGCGTCGACCTGTTGCGCGGCACCGTGCGGAAGCTGGTACGGATTCGTCAACCCCAACAGCAGCGTGCGCATATAGCGCTCCGTGATCGGCGTTTCGCCCGCGCCCTCACGCGCCGTCTCCGCGACCGACCCCTCGGCGATACCGATGGATTCGGCCAAACGGAACAGTTCGTGAATTTCGCGCCACGTACCGGCTGGGTACGGCAGATAGACCACGTAGGAGCGCAGCATCACTTCGCTTAAGTGATACAGCGCCCGTTCAACGCAAACGGCCGAGCGCCCCTTGCGTCGCAGCGTCAAGCGCGTCCGGTTCAAGTCGCGCAGGCAACACTTATAGCCATACGCCATCTCGATATGCAACCGGCGTATAAACTCCGCGAGTTGGCGTTTCTTCGGTCCGAGCGGCGGCGCCTCGTGCGCCAAGTGGGGCTGCAGGCCCTGGCACACCGCCGCGACCGCGCCGCTGTACAGCGCCATCAATTCCAGCCGATTCGCGAGCCGCAGGTCCAGACGGTTCACGGTGTACAGCGCTTGATAGATTTCGCGCGCCGACTCGGCGCTGTTCGCCAACGGCAGCGCGGCGAGCCAGGCGCTTGCATGCTTCGGGTCCGTTTCGGCGACCCATGCGGAGACGCAGTGTTCGGGAATCGAGAGGACCGGGCTAAACACGAATCGAGTGTTCCGAAGAATCTCTGCCGAATACCAGGTGCTGCCTGTCCTAAAAAGCCTAGCACATGCGTCGGTCGCCTCTGCCAAGCCCGCTCTCGCGACATTCTTTCGACCTAACACCCTCGGCGGCTTACATTTTTTTCTCTGGTATCGCTCCGGGGAACCGACCCATGCGTTGGCATTTCTTCTGGGAGGGCGCGACGCGTCGGACGTTTCCCGACGGGGACACCGGGTGGTCCCGCAAGCCAAACGTCGCGCGCCCGCATGATGGGATGTCGCGTCGCGCAATCGTCCCGCCGCATCACATCGAGCGACGCATTGTTCACATGGCGGCGGTGGAAGGCGTCTCTGCATTTCCACTTTCTGCACGCCACCGTGTATCATTACGCCCTCACCCGATTCGAAATTCTGTTGGAGCAAGCACGATGACCTACGTTGTCACCGACAATTGCATCAAATGCAAATACACCGATTGTGTCGAAGTCTGTCCCGTCGATTGTTTTCACGAGGGACCGAACTTTTTGGTCATCGATCCGGACGAGTGCATCGATTGCACGCTGTGCGTGCCCGAATGTCCGGTGAATGCGATTTACGCCGAGGATGACGTCCCGGAAGATCTGAAGCAGTTCCTGAAACTCAACGCCGAGCTGGCAAAGGGCTGGCCGGTGATCACCGAGAAGAAGGACGCCCCACCGGACGCCGCCGAATGGGAAAACAAGCCGAACAAGATCGAGCACCTTGAACGCTGAGTCCGTCGTTCTTGTCCCGTACGAATCCGATCCGTTAGAAACTCTTGCCGCGCTGATGCTCGATCGGCATCGGCGCGAACTTCCCGACTTAAGCCCGCAGGTCGTTCTGTTCCCGCACCCCGGCGCCGTTCCGCGGTTCCGCGGCGTCTTGCTGTCGGCCGCGCGGCACCGCGGGCATGGCGGCGTGCTCGCGCCGTGGTGCGGCACCCTCGACAGTTGGCTGCAATTGGACGCGGACGATTCCGGCGGGCTGGTCGATGAGCCCGAACGCGATCTGCTGTTGCTCGAAGCCCTGCAATCGCACGCGGCGCTGCGCGAGCGCTACGGCACCTGGCCGTTGGTGGACAGTTTGCTGGCGCTGTTCGATGAACTGAACGCGCACTATCCGGCGGTTCCGCCCGATGTCGAGCGGTTCGCCGTCGATCTGCGCCAAGGCTACGGACTGCGTGAACCCATTGCGCCGCTGTACGACGAGGCGAACCTCGTGCATACGCTTTGGCGGGCGTGGAATACACATCTGCGGAATCACCGGCTACAGGACCGAGCGCTACGGCGACGGCTCTTGCTGGCGAACAGCCGACAACCGGACGACGGCGCATACCATATATATGTGGTGGGGCCGGTTAACCTATCCGGCGCGGAAGCCGATTGGTTGAAACCCTTGCAGCGCGCGCGGCGGGCCACCGTGTTGCTGCACGGCGGCGTTCGAACCGGCGGCTATCACCCGGACGGCGCGATTCGCCGCTGCTACGAAATGCTCGACGCCCCGGTGCCCGCGCCGGCCGAACCGGCTTCGCCATTCAACCGTTTCATCGAATCCGTATACGCCGATGACACCGACATCGGCGCGCGCGCTCGTGCATTCGCCGCCGAGGTCGTTCAAGAACAGGCAACGGAGCGGCTGCGCGTCTACGCCGCGACCGACTTCGAACAGGAAGCGCGCGCGGTTGATCTCGCCGTGCGCCGCTGGCACGCCGAAGGCGTCGGCAGTATCGGAATCGTCACGCCCGATCGCAAGCTCGCGCGTCGTGTGCGCGCGTTGCTGGAGCGCGCGAACCTCGGCCTGCGCGACACCGCCGGGTGGGCGCTGTCCACCACCAGCGCCGCGACGGCGGTGATGCGCTGGGTCGAATGCGTCGAGCAGGATTTCGCGCACGCGCCGCTGCTCGACTTTCTCAAGTCGCCGTTCGTAACGCTGGGGTTTCCGAAAGCGGAACTGGAAAACACCGTTCACTGCTTCGAAGAACAAATCATTCGGACGTACAACGTTAGCAGCGGGCTCGATCGTTACCGGCGCATTATCCGCTCGAGCCGCGCGACGCTTACCGTCGCCGACGCCGTCTTGCTCGACATGCTCGAGCGTTTGACGACGGCGGCCGAGCCGCTGGTGAAGCGGCTAAACGTCCGGACATCGCGACCCGCATCCGATCATCTCTCCGCGCTCAATAACAGCCTTGAACGGACGGGGCTGGCGGCGGGCTTGAGCGCAGACGCCGCCGGCAACCAACTGCTCGCGGTGCTGCGCCCGAATCGAGGCACGCTTGGCGCACGCGGCGTGCGCCTGACGTGGAACGAGTTTCACTTCTGGCTGCAGCGCGAACTCGAGCGGCGCCGGTTCCGTTCACCGCTGCCGGAGAACGGCGTCGATCTGCTCGATCTCGCCGAAAGCCGATGCCGCCGCTTCGACGCACTTGTCATCGCCGGCTGCACGCGCGACCATCTTCCGGGCGCGCTGAGCAATTCGCCCTTCTTCAACGACGGCGTGCGCGCGCGCCTTGGTCTGCCGACCCGCGAGGACCGCCTGCGCGCACCGCTTCATGATTTTCGCCGTCTG